>JAFGTJ010000208.1 GCA_016934195.1 Anaerolineae bacterium
ATGGTGACGTTGAACTGGGCGTAGGCTGCGAATCGTGTCACGGACCGGGCGAAAATCACCCGGTTGACGTGGGCGCGATTGTCGCCAGACCGGACGCGCAGGCGTGCGGTCAGTGTCACATCCAGGGCCAGGACCCCTCCGGCGAGCACGGCTACCCGGTCGGCTACCAGCCAGGACTACCGCTGGACGAAACCGTTTTTGTTCCCGCGCCGCTGGATGACGAGTCCGTGTGGTGGCCGGATGGTCACGCGAAAACGTACAACCAGTATTCTGAATGGCTGGTCAGCGGGCACGCCGAAGCGGGCATTTCCTGCGCGTTCTGCCACGACTCGCACCCCGCCGCAGCGGGCGATCCCGGCAGCGCGCCGGATGGCGAAATCGCCATGACGCCCGACGATACTTACGGCCAGTGCGTGCTGTGTCACGGGGGCCGGGGGCAAAAACTGTACGAAGGGCTGGCGATAGTCGAGAACGTCGTCCCGGTGCCGTCGAGTCATTTCAGCCAGCCGGACGGTCCGCGCTGCGTGACCTGCCACATGCCCGGTACGGCCTTGATCGGCGAATTCGGGCGCGGCAGCAGTCACACCATGGCTCCGGCCATGCCGGGCGCGGCAGCAGACATGCAGCCCGACTCGTGTATGGGGTGCCATACCGGGCTGGTGACGGCGGCGGATTTGCAGCAGTTCATCGACAATGCCCAGGCCGGAACCGGCGCGCGCCTGGATACGATCAACGCAGCGCTGGACAATGACGCGGCGGCCTGGACGCGCACGGTCCTCAAAGCCGTGAATGATGACGGCAGTTCAGGTTTGCATAACCCGGCCTATACCGACGTCCTGCTGGACGCGGTGGAGATCGAGTTGGGTCTGCGGCCTGCCGTGGCCGATACGCCGTCACCGGAGGAACTCGGTATTGATCTGAGCCTGCTGCCGCAAGCCGACACCACTGGTACCACCACATCGACAGCCACCACAAAGGCCGAAAGCGGGCTGACCATGCCTTCGATCATCCTGCTGGTGATTGTGGCGGTGATCCTCGCTGCCGGGGCGTATGCTTTCTTCTTCAGGGGGGCCGAGTCATGACCAGACGAACGCTGCATATCATAAGCTGTATGATCGTGGGCGGCGCGCTGCTGTTGGCGGCCTGGATGATGGTCGCTGCGCCCGCCCCCGCGTTTGGACAGGGCGATCCCCCACCTGACCGGAATAACGGTTACTGTTTCGTCTGCCACGCGCAGCCCGATCAAGCCTATACCCTGCCGGATGGGACCACGCTGGATATCACCATTGATCCGGCGGCGCTGGCCGGATCGGTGCATGGCGACTCGAATCCGGTGCGCGCGCTGGGCTGCGTGAATTGTCACGGCGACATCACCTACCCGCACCTGGACCTGCCGCCCGCCGATGCGCGTTCCTACCGCGTCCGGGCAGCGGCGGCCTGCGCGACCTGCCACACCGATCAGGCCGCTGATCTGGCCGACGGGGTGCATTACACGGCGCTGGCGTCCGGCGATCTGCGTGCCGCGACGTGCGTGGATTGTCACGGATCGCACGCCATCCAACCGCCGGACGAATCGCGCGAGCACATCTCGACCACCTGCGGCACCTGCCACCAGATCGCGTTTGCCGAATACCGGCAAAGCGTGCATGGCGAGGCGCTGTTTGCCGGTGATCCGAACGTGCCGACCTGCGTGGACTGTCACGGCGTACACGGCATCCAGCACCCCACGACCGCGCTGTTCCGCAACCGGTCGCCGGAACTGTGCGCGACCTGCCACGCCGACGACGCGCTGATGAAAGAGTACGGCATCAGCACCAATGTTTTCAACAGCTACCTGACCGATTTTCACGGTGCGACGGTCCAGTTGTTCGAGCAGCAGGACCCCAACGTGGCGACCAATAAGGCGGTGTGTTTCGACTGTCACGGCGTACACGATATCGCCAGGGCCGACGACAACAAAGGCCGCGTGGTCCGCGAGAACCTGTTGGAAACCTGCCAGCAGTGCCACCCCGACGCCTCCAGTAATTTTCCGGCTTCCTGGGTCGGTCACTACGAGCCGACGACGGATGAATACCCGCTGCTGTTCGCGGTGAACACGTTCTACCTCATCCTGATCCCCGGCGTGTTGGGGGGCTTTGCCCTGCTCATTGGATCGGACATCTACCGCCGGATTCGGCAGCGGAGACAGGGGTGATACATGGCTGAGAAAACGAAACCGAAAACCTATGTGCGGTTCACGGCCAGCCAGCGGTTTGAACATCTGGTTTTGCTGGTGTCCTTTTCGGTGCTGGCCTTGACCGGCATCCCGCAGAAATACGCCAGCCACGACTGGGCCAAAACCATGATCGACGTGTTGGGCGGGATCGAAAGCATCCGTATCGTACACCGGATGATGGCCGTCTTGCTGATCATCGACTCGATCTATCACGGCTGCATCATTGCGTACAAAATCATCGTGCGCGGCAGCCGTTTAACGATGGCTCCCACCCTGAAAGACGCCCGCGACGTGTGGGACTGGCTGCGGTTCAACCTGGGCTTCAAGCGCGAACACCCGCACATGCCGCGTTTCAACTTCGGCGAAAAGGCCGAATACCTGGCGGTGGTCTGGGGCACGCTGTTGATGGCGCTGACCGGTTTTATGCTGTGGAACCCTATTGCTACCACCCAAATCCTGCCGGGCGAATGGATTCCGGCGGCGCGGGCGGCGCACGGGGCCGAGGCAGTATTGGCGGTGCTGTCGATCCTGTCCTGGCATATGTATAACGTGCATCTCAAGCGCTTCAACAAAAGCATGTTCACCGGCAAAATCTCGCGTGAGGAAATGGTCGAGGAGCACGGCGCGGAACTGGCCGAACTGGAAAACCCGAAACAGCCGCGCAGACTGGAAATCCCGCCCGAAATCCTGGCGAAACGCGAACGGTTTTTCTGGCGTTTTGCGATTGTGGTATCGGCTGTGATCGTCGCGGCGCTGCTGTGGTTCGTGACCTTTGAGGACAGCGCGATCACGACCGTGCCGCGCCTGTCGGCGGTGGGCGATATCACGACGGATATCGATCCGGCAGAAGTGGGCGATCCGGCAAAAGGACCGGACATCTGGCAAAAACTGGACTGCGCCAGTTGTCATGGGGAACGCGCCGAAGGGATCAGCGTGCGCGGGCTGCCGCTGGCGGGTACCAGCCTGTCGTTTGAGTCGTTCGTGATCTCGGTCCGGCGCGGTCCGGCGGAAATGCCCGGTTTTAATGCCGGTCAGGTCAGCGACGAGGAATTAGCGCATCTCTGGCTGTGGCTGATAGCGCTGCCTGCTCCTGGCACGAGATAGCAATCTGTCGCGGTTTTACCTCACCCCTAAATCCCCTCTCCACACGCGGAGAGGGGACTTAACCACCCAACAATGGGGGTGAGGTTTTTTGCTCTGGTCAAACTGTGACCTTGACTTCTTCCGGCTCGCCATTAACCTGAGCCGCCGCGCTTTCCATCGCGGGAGCCGTTTGGCGGTATTCGGCGAGTTCCTTTTCGCGCTTGCTCTGCCACCGGTCGATCAGAATACCCAGCACGACCAGTGTAATCACCGGCAACCCGATCCGCAGCAGAAACAGCCCAATGACCATCAGAATTCCAATCAACCCGTCCATGTTGTCCTCCACTAGTGACCAATTCCACGTTACTCAAAGCATATCAAATGGGTGATTTTTGGTACATATGCAGTTGCCCCCACGCGGAAATGGGGGAATCGCCCCATGTGAAACCATCTATAACCCCATATAATGGTGAAAGGTTTGATTAATCAAAGAATCCGGTAGTCACTGCGACTCTAGTTTTGATCCACGTCAGTCACCGAGGAGGGGGCTGGCGATAAGCGCGTATCTCATTGGAGGCCCTATGCAAAATAACTTCTTACATCGCAACCGCATCTGGGGGCTGGTGGTACTTGGACTGTGTTTACTGGTGGTGGGAGGCTATATGCTCGGCGCGGATATTGCGCTGGCAGGTCCCAACCGCCAGGGCGATCCCCCACCGAACCTGGGCGCGGGCTATCGTGGATCGGAATACTGTGCGTTGTGCCATACTCAAGATGACACCTGGCACCTGACCGCCCATGCGCAAATGGTTCAGCCACCTGGCGAAAACACGATCCTGGGCGATTTCTCGGATGAGGAAAGCCTGACGATCACCTGGCCGGATGGCAGCGAACGTCCCATCACGGCAGACGACATTACCTACGTGTTGGGGGGACGGTACATGCAGCGCTATGTCAGCGTGATAGCGCGCGATGACAGCACGGTCGGCTATTTCGTGCTGCCGGTGCAGTGGAACATCCCCCAACAGGACGATCAGGCAGGCGTCTGGACACCCTACCACGCTGAAGACTGGCAAAATCCCCTGCGCGACTGGCGTGTCGCCTGCGCGGGCTGTCATACAACCGGCCTGGATGGTACGGCGGCCAACACCGAAACCCAATTCGCGTTCATGGACGACTACCAGGAAGGCGACGTGGAACTGGGCATCGGCTGTGAGTCGTGTCACGGGCCGGGCGGCAATCATATGGCCGATGCTGGCACGCTGGTTTCTTCGCCGGACGCGCAAATCTGCGGACAGTGCCACATCCAGGGGCAGGACCCTACCGGCGAGCACGGTTACCCGGTGGGCTACCAGCCAGGGCTGGCGCTGGACGAAAGCGTATTCTGGATAGCGCCCCTGGACGATCTCAACGCCTGGTGGCCGACCGGCCACGCGCGCACCTATAACCAGTACGCGGAATGGCTGCGCAGCGGCCACGCGACCTCGCTGGATACGCTGTCCGAAAGCGATATGTCCAGCGTGGAATGTCTGGTGTGCCACGCCGTTCACGACGGCGAGAACGGGACAACGGTTAGCTACGGTATCACCTGTGTAGCCTGCCACAGTCCGCACCCCGCCGACACGCTGCCGGGCGCTGATGGCACCGTCGCTATGACGACCGGCGACACCTATGCGCTGTGTGTAAGCTGCCACAACAGCAGCGACTCGAATGGTGCATTGATGAAGGTGGGGGATACCGTCCACCATCCCGTGCAAGAAATGTTCGAGGGCAAAACGGTTGTGAGCACGGTCGAAGGGATGCCGTCCGGCCACTTTAGTGAAGACGGGCCTGAATGTACGACCTGTCACATGACCGGCACGGTTATCATGGGTGAGTACGGGTATACCGGCACCCACACCATGCAGCCGACTCTGTGCGACGAGTTGAATGAATGCAGCCCGGATTCATGCACCGAATGTCACGATGTCAACCGGGATTATCTGCGCGAGTTCGTGCTGGAAACCCAAAACGACGTATCCGAACGGCTGCGAGCGGCGCGCAACGCGCTCGGCCTCCGGCAAGACGCGCCGGAATGGATCAAGACGGCGCTTGACTTTATCGCCAACGACGGCAGTTTGGGGATTCACAACTTCGCTTATACCGACGCGCTGCTGCACGCCACCGAGATCGAATTAAATCTGGTGGCCCTGGACGTGACGTCCACCACTCCCGCGCTGTTGATGATGGAGTCGCCGGAAACCTGTGCCGAATGTCACCGGGACGAGTTCCAGAAATGGCAGACCTCGCCCCACGCTACTGCTTCGTTGAACGACGCCTTCCTGCAATATTTTGCAGACCAGGGCCGTCCCGATTACTGCATGAGCTGCCATGCCTCCGGGTATGACCAGGTGAGCGGCGAATACGAGTTTGAGGGCGTGGTATGCAGCAACTGTCACATCGAAGTCAAGGGAGCCACCCATCCCCCGGCCCCGATTGAGGTAGCCGACGATCCAGAGGACTGTGGGCGGTGTCACAGCGGCGCGCACGCGCCGACGTATGACGAGTGGCTGGTCAGCGCGCACAAGCAGGTCGGCGTGGACTGTGTAGACTGCCATACCCCGCACGACAACGGCCTGCTGTTGGGTGACGTGAATGCGACCTGCGGCGACTGCCACGAACACGCCTTGATGGACCCGGTCCACATGGGCGAAGATATGGACTGCACCGACTGCCACATGGCGCGCCATGTGACTCAAAACGGCAGCCGGACGCTTGTGACCGGGCACTCCATGAACATCGATCCGGGCACCTGCGCCGAATGTCACGGTGATACGCACATGCTCAGCGTGCGCGAAACCAACCAGTTGTCCGAGGGAGAAATGAGCCAGATCGCCGAATTGGAAGACGAAGTGGCGCGTCTGGAAGACAAGACCGACGATGAACGGAACTCCGGCATCATCGGCGGTGCGCTCAGCGCGTTGATCGTGGGCTTTGTGATACTGCTGGTGCTGCGCTTCCGCCGGGTCCTGTGGCGAGGGGGCGACTGATGACCGAGACGCCTGAAACCACTGAAACCACCGAGACAACCGGGACGCCCGAAACGAACGACACGCCCACACGGGCAACGCGGGAACTCAACCGCCGCGAAGTTCTGCTGCTGGCCGCCGGGTTAGGCATCAGCGCAGCGGCGGGGACCTGGGTCTGGAACAGGTTCCTGGTCCTGGAGGACCCGCTGGCCGAAGTCAAACACACTAACGGAACCGGGCCGCACTGGATTATGGTGATCGACCTGGAAACGTGCATCGGCTGCCAGCGCTGCGCGTATGCGTGCCAGGCCACCAACGATACGCACAGCGATCACCTGTGGAACATCGTGCTGCACGACGAAGACACCTTCGAGAAGCCGGTGTTCCTGCCGCGCCCATGTATGCACTGCGAGCACGCGCCGTGTGTGGAAGTCTGCCCGGTGGGGGCCACCTATCACCGCGAGGATGGGCTGGTGGAGATGGATTACCAGCGCTGCATCGGCTGCCGGTACTGCATGGTAGCGTGTCCGTATGGGTCACGGGTGTTCAATTGGGAAGAAAACAAGGAACCCAACCCCCAGGTGCCTACCTGGGGGACCATCGAAGCCAAGCGCCGCCCGCGCGGGGTGGTCGAAAAATGCACGTTCTGTTCGCATCGGCTGGATGGTGCCGAGGAACGCGGCCTGCGGCCCGGCTATGACCAGGCGGCGACCCCGGCCTGCTGCGTGGTGTGTCCCACCGAAGCGCGGCGCTTTGGCGATATGAAAGACCCCGACAGCCCGGCGGCTCAGGCGCTTAAG
>JAFGTJ010000209.1 GCA_016934195.1 Anaerolineae bacterium
AGGAAAAACGGCCTCACCCCCTAAATCCCCCTCTCCAGCAGAGCTAGAGAGGGGGACTTGCACGTTCGCCGCTGCTTGTTTTCTCCCTCCCTCTCCATTTCAAATGGAGGCGCAACCTGCGGTTGCGTCGGGGCCGGGGGGTGAGGCCGTTTTCACCCACACATCCCAAGTCAGCAACAGGTCGTTCGTGGACCTGCCCTTAAGCCCCCTATTGATTGCGCCCGAATAACTTGTTAGACTGAGCGACGTTCAGGTTATTAAAAAAAGGAGATTTGATATGCCATTTCATAATCCGGTGCTGCCAGGATTTTACCCTGACCCGTCGGTGTGCCGGGTCGGGGAAGATTATTACCTGGTCACGTCCACGTTTGAATATTTTCCCGGCCTACCCATTTTCCACAGCCGCGATCTGGTCCACTGGCGGCAGGTGGGGCACGTCATCCACCGGCCCACCCAGTTAAATCTGGACGGGCTGCGCTATTCAAAGGGCCTGTACGCGCCGACCATCCGGTATCATGACGGCACATTTTACGTCATCAATACGCTCGTCCCCAATGCTGAAAACCCCGCCTCACCCTGCGGCAATTTCATCGTGACCGCCACCGATCCGGCGGGTCCCTGGTCCGATCCCTACTGGCTCGATCCTGACTGGGGAGACGGCGCGCCGGGGATCGACCCGTCGCTGCTGTTTGATGACGACGGGCGCGCGTGGTACACCGGGAATCGTATTCCCCTGAGCGGCGTAACATCCCCGAATGACCGGGAAATCTGGCTGCAAGAACTGGATCTCAATACGATGCAGTTAACAGGGGAAAAATACGCGCTGTGGAATGGTGCCGCCAAAAACGCGATCCATCCCGAAGCGCCACACCTGTATCACATCGGCGACACTTACTACCTGCTGATCGCGGAAGGCGGCACGGACGCCTATCACGCCGTCACCATCGCGCGCAGCAAAACCGTGACCGGCCCCTACGAGTCGTGCCACCGCAACCCGATCCTGACTCACCGGGATCGCGGTTTCTTTTCACCGATTGCGGCCACCGGTCACGCCGAACTGGTCCAGACGCAAAACGGTGACTGGTGGTTGTTTGCATTGGGTGTCCGTCCCTACAGCGCACCGTTTGAACCGGGATACTACTACAACCTGGGGCGCGAAACGTTCCTGGCCCCGGTCACATGGGAAATGGACGGCTGGCCGGTCGTGAATGCCGGTCGGGGCGGGATCGAATTTGAGTTCCCGTCACCTGATCTGCCGCCGCATCCCTGGCCGGAACTCCCCGCCCGTGACGAGTTTGAGGGCGATACGCTGGCGTTTTGCTGGAATTTCCTGCGCAACCCGCGCGATCCGTTCTGGAGCCTGGCGGACCGTCCCGGCCATTTGCGGCTGCGGCTGCGGCCCGAAATGGTAAGCGAGTGGGCCAATCCCAGTTTTGTCGGGCGGCGGCAGCAGCACATGAATTTTGTGACCCAAACCGTCATGGAGTTCACGCCGGAAAACGAACACGAATGCGCCGGAATGGTGGTGATGCAAAACAGCGATTATCACTTCCGTTTTGTCGTGACTCTGGCCGGTGGTCAACGGGTGATCCAGTTGATCAAGCGTCAGGATGGAAATGACTCCACGCTGGCGGAAAAACCGCTGGCGGGGAAACTGACCTATCTCAAGGTCGAAGCGCAGGGGCAGGCGTACAGTTTTTCGGTTAGCGTTGATGGCGGCCAGTGGCAGCCGGTCGCGGAGAATGTGGAAGGACATATTCTCAGCACGACGGTCGCGGGCGGATTCGTCGGCACGTATATCGGGCTGTATGCCAGCAGCAGCGGCCAGACCAGCGGCAACGTGGCCGATTTTGACTGGTTTGACTACGTGGGCGCGTGAGGCACATTAGAGGGATCGTCAGGTAAAACGGCCTCACCCCCTAAAATCCCCGCGTATGCTGCGCATACGACCTCCATTAGAAACGTTTGACCTCGCTGGCGCTCACTCAAACTATGGAGAGGGGGACTTGTCCGCCGCTTTTCTCCCCCTCTCCAACTTTGTTGGAGAGGGGGCCGGGGGATGAGGCCGATCCCATCACTGGCCCTCGCCATCGCGGGACCCGGCGCGATCCTGGATCACATGATCCTGCGCGGCGATCAGGTCCGCCAGGGAGAGCGCTTCGCCGTCGGCGTCCAGGTCGCCGGTCAACTGCTGGCGGATCGCGTCCCGTTCGCGCTCGGACATCAGCGCGATCAGCAGGGATAGGCGCGCGTCCGCGTCGTCGTCCGCCGCGAAACCGCCGTGACGTTTGGCTTTCTCACGCGGCTGCATGTCGGTAGGCTGCTGAAGGATCGGCACGACCAGCGCCGACCAGAGTCGCGCCGTCGCCAGGAACGCGATCACTGCTGCGAATCCCGCCACGAACGACCCTTCGCCCAGCACGGCGTGGAGCATCCCCACGCCTGCCCAGAGTACGATTGTTGTGAACAGCGTGATCCGTAATTTCTCGCGGTAGTACATGGTTTATCCCTTTATGCCTTTCGATAGTCACTGCTGAGTGTACGCACGATCATTGTCGTCGTGAACTAATGATATAATTTAAAATATAAATATCATTTTTTTATTATTTTTTAAGTAATTTATGCTAAGATTATCTCAACATCTGTTTAACAAGGATACAAGCAATCTCATGAATCTCAACCGTTGCCTGATGTCATTTCTTATTGTCGCAACACTCGTGTTTAGTTTCAGTCTGATCATCCCTGGCGCGCCAGCGAATGCAGGCGGAGGCGGGGCCTACATCTCGCTCCACACGTTTAATCTCGTGTGCCAGTCGGGTGGCACGCAGATTTCGCATTTGGTTAGGGTTGATATGTTTATCCCGGCAGGCTACTACCGTGACTTTACCAACAGCGAAGGAGTAACCTTATCAACTCCCCCATCCGGTTCAGACACAACCCTCACCGATGTCATCTGGAATAGTTTTACCTCTGCTTCACCCTATAACGAGCAATCCTATATCTATGATACCAGCGACGCTAAGGTCTACGAAGCGGGATATGAAGCGGACTGCACCGGCGTGGCAGACGGCGATCCAGCCGTTATGACCTCCTGGAGTAGACCCATCGGCACGGCCACCGGCAACACCCCGGCTGCCAACTCCGAACCGGTTCCCGGCCCTGATATGGTCGCCATTCCCGATTATGCCGTCGTGGGCGCGTTTACCCAATCCACCGTGTTCTACTATGCGCCGAGAATGGATGCGGCGTCCGATGTGGCAATTGAGGCTGGCACCACGCTCTGGGTCTTCGGACTGGATGAAAGCGGCCAGTTCTATCAGGTGCTGCTGTCGGGCAAATTCTTCTGGGTGCCCGTTGGCACGATTGGCCCCAACTACGATGACGTGTGGAATGGTGCCCCCTTACCGGCCAACGTCGTTAATTAGGCTGGCAAATTCAAAAAACCTGCGCGCCCTGGTACAAACCGGGGCGTTTTTTGTTGGTATCAACAACTTATCACACCCGTGCCTTTAATCCCCTATACGCAGCGGGCGCGGGCGTTTCTGCCCATTCGGTGACGCAGGAAAATATGCTACAATGGCGCAGAAAATCCGACCTGAACCCACCCGGTAGGGGCAGTTCATGAATTGTCCCTACAACAACCAGAAGTCTACCGAGGAGTTATCCCTGTGAACCTGCTACCGTCCCAATTCGAGCGCCTGATCCGCGCCGCGATCCAGGCCGCACAAGCGGCTGGCGACCTGCCGGACTTTGACCTGCCGGAGTCGATCCCGGTGCAGCGCAGCACCAAGCCGGACATGGCCGATTACGCCAGTCCCGCCGCGATGCAGTTGGCAAAATCCGCCGGGCGCAAACCCCGCGAGATCGCGGACGCCATCGCGCGCCACCTGCCGCCCGCCGATTTCCTGGGCGGGGTCGAGGTGGCCGGGCCGGGCTTCCTGAATTTCCGGCTGTCCGAGGACTGGCTGCTGGCCCAGATCGAAACCATCATTGCCGCCGGGGAAACCGTCTTCACGCTCGATATCGGGCAGGGTAAACGGGCGCAGGTCGAATGTGTCAGCGCCAATCCCACCGGCCCGCTGACGGTCGGCCATACGCGCAACGGCATCATCGGCAGCGCAATGGCGAACATTTTGGGTGCGCTCGGTTTCGCGGTGGAAATGGAATACTACTTCAATAACGCGGGCCGCCAGATGCGCGTGCTCGGCCAGAGCTTGCAGGCACGTTATTTACAGGCGCTCGGCCAGGATGTCCCGCTGCCGGAAGACGGCTACCAGGGCGACTACATGATCGAGATCGCGCAAGGGCTGGTCGAGCAGTACGATGACGCGCTGTTGGATGAATCCTGGGAACGCTTCAAGCTGGAAGCCGAACGCGCCATGTTCGCCTGGATCACGCGCAGCCTGGACCGGATCAGCATCCGATTTGACGTGCATTTCAACGAAAACAGCCTGTACGAAGATAACAGCGTGTGGAATACGCTGGACGCGCTGCGCGCGGCGGGCTGCGTGTACGAGTCCGTGATCCGCGAAGGGGCCGACGAGGACGAACGCGCCAAGTATCCGCCCGACGCGAAAGAAGCGGTGTGGTTCCGGTCCACCAGCTACGGGGACACCGAAGATCGCGTGCTGGTCAAATCGACCGGCGAGCCGACCTACGTGCTGCCCGATATCGCCTACCACCAGAACAAGCTGGATCGCGGGTTCGACTATCTGGTGAACGTGCTCGGCGCGGACCACATCATCGAGGCGCAGACGGTCGCGCGCGGCCTGAACGCGCTCGGCTACGACTCTGGCAAAATTCACGTCATCCTGTACCAGTTCGTGACGCTGTTCGAGGGCGGCGAGCAGAAGAAAATGAGCACGCGCCGGGGCGAATTCGTCACGCAGGACGAACTGGTCGATGACGTGGGCGCGGACGTGGTGCGCTATTTCATCCTGGCGCGCAGTCCCAACAGCCACCTGGAATTTGATCTCGATCTGGCCCGCCAGCAGGCCAACGAAAACCCGGTGTATTACATCCAGAACGCGCATGTGCGCTGCGCCGGTATTTTCCGGCAGGTAGACGAGCGCGGCGGCGGCCTGGACGATTCCGGCGCGGACCTGTCCCTGTTGGGCGACCGGGAGCGGGCGTTTGTGCGCAAAATGCTCGAAGTGCCGGAAATCCTGGCACAGTGTTACGATGACGCCGAACCGCATAAGCTGGCGTTTTTCGCGCTGGACCTGGCGCGGCAGTTCCACCCGCTGTACGATGCGGTGCGCGTGCTGCACACCGATGTCCCGGCGGACGTGGCGCGGGCGCGGCTGCGGCTGTATCGCGCGGCGCAGATCGTGTTCAAGCGCGTGCTAACGCTGATGGGCATGTCCGCGCCGGAGATCATGTAGTCGGGGCAAACCTCACCCCCTAAATCCCCCTCTCCAGCAGAGCTAGAGAGGGGGATTTGAAGCCCGCGCCCCGACTCCCCCTCTCCATGCAATGGAGAGGGGGTTGGGGGATGAGGCTGATTATCGATCAAACACCAACAAAGACTCAACACGGAGACACTACACCACATGGGACTCAAACCGGACCACTGGATTCGCACGATGGCCCGCGAACACGGCATGATCGAGCCGTTCGTGGAGTCGCAGGTACGCAACGGCGTGATCAGCTACGGCGTCTCGTCGTATGGCTACGACGTGCGGATCGGCAACCAGTTCAAGATTTTCACCAACGTGTTCAGCGCCATCGTGGACCCCAAAGATTTCGATCCGAAGTCGATGGTCGATTTTGAGGGCGACGTGTGCATCATTCCGCCCAACTCGTTCGTGCTGGGAAAAACGGTCGAATATTTCCGCATTCCGCGCAAAGTGCTTACAGTATGTCTTGGCAAAAGCTCATATGCAAGATGCGGACTAATAGTAAACGTAACGCCCTTCGAACCGGAATGGCACGGCTACGTGACGCTGGAAATCAGCAACACCACCCCGCTGCCCGCCAAGATTTACGCCAACGAGGGGATCGCGCAGGTGTTGTTCTTCGAGGCCGACGAGGAATGTGAAACTTCCTACGCGGACAAAAAGGGCAAATACCAGGGCCAACAGGGTATCGTCCTGCCCAAAGTGTAGGGCCATTTGAAAAGATTTACCTCACCCCTAAATCCCCTCTCCACACGCGGAGAGGGGACTTGACCGAGCAAGGAGCCAGTCGTGAAAACACACATTCGCCCGTTCCAGACCGACGACCTGCCCGCTATCGTGGACCTCTCGCTGCTGGCCTGGGAACCCGTGTTCGCCGCCTGGGAGCGGATATTGGGTTCCGACCTGTACCCGGTCGCCATTTA
>JAFGTJ010000210.1 GCA_016934195.1 Anaerolineae bacterium
CTAAGGTACATTTTGAAGCGATAGTCCTACTACCGTTAAGCCCCTCGATGGGTTGAGGAGGGGTAAACTACCGATCACATTATTTTGCGGAGCTACCCCCGATCTTTTTAACGAGTTTTTTAAACTATTTTGAGATGCGTTCGCCCGAATAATTTAAGCCCCCTGGTTTCCAAAAACCCTAATGTAACCTATAATAAGCGTTCATCAAACGGTGGAGCAACTTGTTTAATGTCCAATCAGCCCTTATCCGCCCATACCCTGGTAGCATTGGGGGAATTTGGCGAACGCGCGCGCCCGATCAATAACCAGATGCGCGAAGCAGCCTTGATCATCGGGTTAGGGTCTATCGGGCTGCAAGCGGTGGCCCGCACGCACGATATGCTGGAGTCGCTGCTGCCCCGGCGCGAATTCCAGAATAACGTGGCGATCCTGGGGATCGCCCGCCGCCGGACGCTGCGCGAAGAACTGGCGCTGCCTTACGAACAACGCCTGCTGCTGGATATGGAGCCGGTGGATTGGGGCGACGTGCCGGGCCGCTACGCGACGATGGGTGTCAGCGAGTGGTGGTTGCAGCGTCCCCGGATGCGCGAAATGCAGAAAAACCCGGCGCTCACGCGCGCTTATAACCGGCTGGTGCTGTTCCAGAATGCCGAACTGGTCGGGCAGGCGCTCTACAATCTGGCCGAATGGCTGCGCAGCGTCGGGACCGAAAGCCGCCGCAGCATGACGCGCCGCATTTACATCCTGGCATCCCTGGCCGAAGCCGAGGGCAGTGGGATGTTGTTCGACGTGGCAACCCGGCTGCGCGACCTGATGAGCCAGCACCCCACGATCATCATGGGCGTGTTCAGCCTGTACGACCACTCCTCCGCCGAAAAGCGCGAAAACGTCGAGGTGATGGCGAACACCTACGCGACGTTGTGCGAAATTGACGCTTATACGCTGCATCCCGATATTTTCCGCTCCACCCTGCCCGTGATCGGCCACAGCCTGACTCAGGCGAACACCACGCCCGCGCTGGACATGGTGGTCCTGGGCGATGAAACTACCCGGTCCGCGCTGTATACGCCCGGCAGCGCGTTGGCCGAAGTCGTCACCAACTGGGTCGCCGCCAGCCTGGTCCCCCGCGATCAGGCCCCGGAACTGCCGCAGCCGGTCCAGGTGCAGTCGGGCACCGACCGTTTCACCGGGTATACCACGTTCGGCGTGAGCAAAATCGCGCTGCCGACCCGCGTGGCGATGGAGTGGGCCGCCGTCAATCTGGCGAGCCAGGTCCTCAAGGCGCTGATGGCCCTGCCCGATGTATCGACCGCCACCTGGATCGAGGCCATGCAGGACGAAGCGCACAAGGCCGTGCTCAACCAGGACGTGCGGCAGGCCGCCGAAGTGAGCGAACGGCTGCACAGTTGGGAATTTGACCTCAGTTCCGCCGGGCTGATCCGCAATTTCGAGACGCGCCCCGACCGGCCCGATACCATGCTGGAACTGGTCCAGGGCGAATGGCGGCGGCTGGAACGCGAATTCGTGGGCGAAAACTCCATCGGCCAGAGCACGCTGAGCGGTATTTCCGATTCGATCCGCATTCGTATTGATACCGTGTTGGCGCTCAGTCTGCGCGAGCTGGAAAACACCCTCAATATCGCCCCGGTCAAGCTGTCCTATGAGCAGGGTTTGGGGCTGACCTGGACGCTGAGCGTGCTCGAAGAACTGGAGCGCCGGTTGCGCGCCCGTCTGCCGGAAATGCAGCGGTTGGAGGACGAGCAAAAACACCTCTACAAAGCGGCGCGGCAGGAATTATTTGAAAGCGCGCAGGACTACGATCCCCGGTCAAGCGGGCGTTTTGCCCTCGCGCGCAAATCGCCGCCCACCGATCTCGATGCGCGCGGGCGCGGCCTGCTGGATGCCGCCCTGGAATTGATCACCATCCAGGCCAAGCTCAATGCGTGGCAGGGCTTGTGCGGGACGCTGAGCCTCATTACCGACCGGGTGCGCGGCACCATCCCGCGTGTGAACCAGGCCAGCGAGGACCTTGAGCAGTTCGAGGTCCAGGCCCGCGAAGCGCTGCGCACCGCCTCGCGCCAGACCGAACCGACCTTCCCGGCGGCGGTGCTGGTCAACAGCGGGTGGTACGTGTCCGGCACGCGCGACCTGGGCAAAGTGAACCAATTGCCCCCCCGCGAACTGCTGCAACGGGTCTTCAAGGCGTGGGGCCAGACCGATATGTCGCCGGTTCGCCAACTCATCGGTTTTTTGAACGAGATTCGCATCGCGGCGCGGCGCACGCTGACCGGGGTATTCCAGTTCCCCGATATTGTTGAGTTCCTGACCCATAACGCGGAAAACCCGGTCGTTCAGAACGCGGTGGGGCAGTTGGCAAACGAAGCCCTGCCCGCGCAGCAGCCGCTCCTGGACGAGAATCACCCCCTGCCGGTCTGGTACGAACTGGTGCGCCAGTCGCCGGGACCTTTTAGCCCGGTGCCCGAACAACCCGGCGTGGTGCGCTCCAACATCCTCTCGCCCGATCCCGACGAGATCACGGTGATGGGGATGATGCACGGCATGATGGCCGAAGCGCTGCCCCACCTGCGCACCGAGTACCGCCGCGCGTACCAGCGGGTCGGGGCCGAAGGCGTGCCGCTGCACATCGACCGGCGCTGGGACGCGACCATGGCCGATCTGGTGCATACCACCATCCGGCAGGAAATTTCGACCATCTGGGAGGACCTCGTAACGGTGCTGCACGGTCCCTCGAACCGGATCGACAGCTCGCTGCGCAAACTGGTTCATGCCTTTGGCCGGGCGCTGGACGTAACCGACGTGACCGCCGTCTCGAATATGCCGTCCGACCTGCGGCTGGTGGTCTACAAACTGCGCCCGCACCGGCTCAAGCTGCCGCCGCCCAGTTGCGCGGTGTTGTTCGTGCTCTCCAACCGCAGCGCCGAGGAACTCGGCGAGGAAGCGCTGCGCGCCGTCGCGCCGCTGCCGCTGGAAGAATCGTTCGTCTTTATGGTCAACGTGGGCAGCCGAACCGACATGGACAAGATCGCCGAACCGCTGCGCAACAGCATGGATTTTACCGTGCTGCCGCTCAGCGAGGCCGATATGAAGCAGTTGATCGGGGCCAGGCAGCCAACGCGCGCCCTGGCGGACCTGGTGCTCAGCCGGGTCAACCTGGTGACGGTATCGCCCTTCCAGACGCGCGACCCGGTCCCGGAGCACATGTTTTTTGGCCGCGAGCGCGAACTGGCCGAAGTGCGCGGCAAACTCCGCCTGCACAGTGTCGCCCTGATCGCGGGACGGCGCATCGGCAAAACATCGACCCTGCTGCGAAGCAAGTTATTGATGGAAGCGCCGGGCAGCGGCTATGCGCCCTATTTTCTGGATTGCAGCGGCGTAAAAAAGTATACGTCGCTCTTTTACCTGATCAACGAACGGTGGGACATTAACGTCCCGGAGAATGCCAGCCCGGTCCGGTACGAAACGGTCGTGAACCAGATCAAGGCCCGCCATCCCAACCAGCGGATCATATTCCTGTTCGACGAAATTGACGGGCTGCTGCGTTTCGATCAGAATAACGGCAACGGCGAGGCGTTGTTCAAGACCTTCCGGTCGCTGTCCAACGAGAACCGCTGCCAGTACGTGTTCAGCGGGGAAAAAATCCTGCTGCGCGCCCGGTCGGACCCGTATTCGGCGCTGTTCAACTTCACCCAGGAAGTCCAACTTCGCCCGTTGTCGCAGGATGTGGTATACCAACTGGTCGCCGCGCCGTTCGAGATGCTCAATATCTGGATGGAAGAACCGGACCGGATCGTCAAGCGCGTGTATAACATTTCCGCCGGGCATCCCAACATCGTGCAGATGATCTGTGAAGCGATGGTGGCGGAACTGGACCGCGATCCCGAAAGCGCCAATTTGCTGCGCTACAAACACCTGGAAAGCGCCATCCAGCAGTTCCAGTTGCAGGAAGCCATCATCGAGACGATCTGGGGCCAGATGAGCGCGTTGGCGCGGCTGGTCACGATGCTGTGGCCGGAAGGCACCCCCGCGATTGCATTATCCGATATCGAACCGCTGCTTGGCCCATTGGATCTCGGTGCCATCCCGTCCGAACGCCTGAAGCACACAGCGCGGGATTTGGAACTGTATTGTTTTGTGCGCCGCACCAACAGCGGGCAGTTGCGCCTGATCCCCACCGAACTCACCGAAATCTTAGCCAACGTGACGTCGGATCGGGATTGGTGGCTGGACAGCTTGCGGAAAGAGTATCTTAACGACCCGGATGACCTGCTGCGCTATGAAGAACGACTCGGCGGCTGATGGGGTAACGTTTCCCGGCCCACCGTCTCATAGTTTTATATGTGTTCCTGAAGACCAATAACCTATCACTAAAGACCCACAACTACTAAATCACGCTTTCGGATGGTGGGCTATGCTGGTTAAAGAACAACCTGAACGGCATCAAGAAACCTCGTTTCACACTCAGGGACCGCTCCCGCCGGATTCCGGGCACCTCTATATCCCGCGCCGGGCCGACGAAGAACTGGAACGCCTGATCGCGCGGCGCGAGTATGTCGTCCTGATTGGGCCGCGCCTGAGTGGAAAATCCAGTATGCTGCTGCGCCAGTGGGCACGGCTCACCAAAGCCCCGATGCATGTGCCGGTCCTGATCCGGTTGGGGCAGCTTCAAACGCTGGATAACGAGGAATGGTTCAGCCAGATACACCTGCAAATTGCGCACCAATCCGACGGCCTGATGGACGTGCCGGAACACCCCGCCTTCCGCATGATCACGTTGTACCAGGCGCTGGTCAAAGCGATAGAGGCTGACCGCACCGGCAGAATCCTGGTGATCATGCTGGATAACGTAGAAAACACGCCCGAAGCGGTCTGCACCGAGTTTTATTCCCAGGTGCGCGAATTGTTCATCCAGCGCACCACGCAGCCCAAGCTCAAACAGATCGTATTCGTGTTGGCCGGACGGTTTGATCCCGCCGAACTGGTCAAGGACCCGGCCTATTCGCCGTTTCGCGTGGCGGGTAACATTCACCTGGAAGATGCCGACCTGGAAGGCACGACGCAGTTGGTCGCCATGCTGGGCAGCGAACGCCGCCAGATCGCGTCGAATGTCCCGGCGCGGGTGTTTGAATGGACCGATGGCGACGTCTACCTGACTCATTTGCTCTGCGCGGGGCTGGCCCAGGAAATTCAGGAAGGGCAGATACACCTGGCCGACGTCGATCATGCCACGCGCCGTTATTTGTTCGAGGACAAAATGTTCCACCGGATGTGGGACGTGATCCAGGGGGACCCCGACCTGGCCTCGCTGATGAATACGCTGCTGGAACACCGCAAGATGGTGAAATTCACGCGGATCAAGAAACCCATCATGCAGACCTGGCTGGAAGGCGCGATCAAGGCGGACCCAAACGGCCATTGCGTGATGCATTCCCAGGTCCACGAGAGCGTGTTGTATTCGATGCAAAACACCCGCGCCGGATATCCCAAGCCGCGCCGGAGCCATGTGGCCGATATGCACGACAACCAGACGGTGCTGCGCCAGCGCTACCGGCTGGATGCGGTGATCCATCCCGGCCTGACCAGCTACCTGTACCGCGCGACCGACCTGGAAACCGGCGAAACGGTCGCCGTCAAGCAGTTGATGGTCACGCGCAAACTCAACGAGATCGCGTGGCAGCGCTTCCAACGCGAAGCCGACGCGCTCAAGCACCTGAAGCACCCGCATATCGTGCAACTGCTGGACGCCTTCAGCGAGGATTCCCTGGAATACATCGTGATGGAATACGTCAACGGCGGGTCACTGTTCGAGCACCTGAACAGCGAGGGCCGGATGCCGCTGCGGACTGCGCTGGACATCAGCCTGAAGGTCGCCAGCGCGCTCGATCACGCCCACAGCCAGGATATCATTCACCGCGATGTGAAACCGGCCAACGTCATGCTGACGACCGATCTCCAACCGCGTCTGGCGGACTTCGGGATTGCGCGGCTGAACTACCATGCGCGCGTGACTCTGCCCAACCGGGTCGTTGGGACTCCGGCCTATCTCAGCCCGGAAGGGATTCAGGGCGAAACGACCGATCCGCGCAGCGATATCTGGGCGCTGGGCGTGATGTTGTTCGAGATGCTGGCGGGAACACCGCCCTTCATGGGGAATACGGATGAAATGATCGCGCGGGCGATTCTGGCCGAACCCCCGCCCGACATTCGCCAGATTCGGCCCGATGTGCCGGACGCGGTGGTGAACCTGATTGATCACATGCTCGCCAAGTCGCCTACTCACCGGATGGGGTCCGCTTACGAGGCGCATGAGGCGCTGCGCGGGGTGCTGGCGCAGTTGTTGTAGGGCAGGGTGTTTATTCGTCCCCGCCCTCGTCCTCGTCCTCGTCCCCGCTTTCGCCCCCGTCTTCCGACGGCGGATCGCCCGCCACCATACAGACGGTGTGGTGCGTGCGAAACAGGCTGAACAGGTCCGGCTGGCCCGGCACCGACTTCAGCACGTTTTCCGACTGCATGATCGAAATCCACAAATCCAACTCGTGCTCGTCGAGGTCCAACATCTGGACAAGCGCGGCCCGGTTGATCGGCTGGCGGCGCTCGTAGAGTTCGAGCAGCACATGCACGAAGTTGTTGCGCTCGGTCAGGATGCCCTGCACCTGGGCGCTGTCCATCACCAGCGAAATCCCTTTGGTCATGTAGTCGCTCTGCGGATTGTCGTATTCCCGAATGGCGACGGCGCGCATATCTTCCAGCGTTTCGACCGCCTGCTGAAACGTCGTGCTCGGATCGAAGGGGCGCAGACGGCGGTGCAGGCTGCCCAATGGGCACCACGCAAAGCCCCGGAAGCTGGTAAACTGCTCCACGCTGACGATCACGCGGCGCGTCATGTCGTAGACGTCCTGCTCGCTGGCACCGGGCAGCACCGCGCCATCGGCGACCGGGCCGTGTTCCGGCAGTTTGATCACCGGCACGAGGTCTTCGGGATTGTGGCGGTGCGGGACCAGTTCGCGCTGGAGAATGCCCTCACGCACCAGGGTATCGACCCATTCCGAGCGCCAGGTGTCGCTGGTATTCAGGCCCGGCCCTTCCATCCCGTGATCCATCGTGATCCCTTTGAGCAGGAAGCCGTAATTGACGTATTCCCAGCCCCGGACGTGCAGCGTATTGGCGACCCGGTGGACCATCCGGTCGCGGATCAGCAGCGTCTTGATAACCGCCGGATTGGTATTGTTCAGCCCGACGCGGCCCGTTCCCGGCTGGCGGGTCAGGTAGCCCTGGCTGGCGGCCTGGGTGATCAGGTCCTCGGCGCGGTCTTCGTTGGGCACGGTCCGCATATCCAGCAGCCGGTCGATAAATACGTCCACCGGCACGGTCGTCGCGTCCAGTTCCGACAGCAGCATGGATAACTGCAAAATTACGCTGGACCACTGCGACGGGCGGAAATCCGGTTCGGCGTGGGCGTCGATTGTGACCGCTGCCGGGATCGCGGCTTCGACCTGCCGGTCCGCGTGGCGGTGCAGGTTGGCGAAATCCTCGACGTATTCGACCATCAGCGCCGGGTTGGATTCGACGAGGCGGCTGGTGCTGCCGTGTACGCCCCACACCACGACCTGCTTGTTACGCGACCGCACCGCGCTAAAAACCTCGTTGAAGTCCCGGT
The DNA here is from genome assembly GCA_016934195.1 of Anaerolineae bacterium. GTDB lineage: Bacteria > Chloroflexota > Anaerolineae > Aggregatilineales > Aggregatilineaceae > JAFGTJ01. The sequence goes on from JAFGTJ010000210.1 coordinate 7,676, forward strand.
CGCCGCTGGCGATGATGAACACGTCGGCGCTTTCCGGGTGGGCGCTGTCGTCCAGGACCTCTTTGGCGATGCGCATATCGGCGCTGTTTTTCCCCGGCAGACTGAACACCGGGTCTACGTTGACGCGCGCCAGACGGCTCGGCACTTCGTCGGAGACTTCGCGCCCGGTTCCGTCCACCATCGGGGCCAGACTGCCGCGCATCCCCCAGGGCGCATAAGCCGCCATGTGGATCACCTGCCCGTGTGTCTGGGCCTGCTTGATCATGCCGTCCAGCAGGTGATCGATATTGATGATATAGCCCTGCTCGCTGAGGCTGATCGAAATGTTCTCGAAATCGATGTACAGCGCGACCGTTTTACTGGGGATGCCCAGAATCGACTCCAGCGGTTGGAAGATCACGCCGGTCAGATCAGGCGGCGGCTCGTCGCCCCAGATGCGAATACGGGCGCGGTCGGTGGTCTGGACGCGATGCACCAGCGTCGAGATATCGAGCTGCGTGGTGGCGATGATCAGCTCGTCCACCGACTCGGACTCGAACGAGAAATAGTGCATCAACAGGGCGTCGGCCACAAATTCGCGGTCGGGCACGTTGAACAGGTCGTAACCCTCGCCCGCGAATACTTGCTGCACGCTGACCCCGGCGCTGCCGCTGGGACGGCGGTAGCGATTCCAGTCAGCGACGGCAATCGCGGCGAGGTCGCCCGGACTGCCCAGCCCGGCGGCAAGCGAGGCGCTGTTTAACAGGGCCTTTGCCACCGTCTGGATATCCAATGCGACTCCACGCTGTTCCAGCCGTTGGAGTAAATCATCTACGTCAACAATCAAATAAGCGGCCATCGAATACTGCTCTCTATCACACACGAAATATCGGCGTCGCGGCGACTGTCACCCGCGCGCCTGCTCAGGTCAGATTTATCGGGAGTGCGGAACGGCAACGGGGCAAGCAAACAAAGACACTCTACGCGCTGCGTTCAAACTCTCTTACGCCCTGCTTGGGAGCGTTCCCACCCGGCCAACCAACTACGATATGGGGAGTGCTTGAATTCGTATACAGTTAAAGTCTCTTAGCCCGACGCTTGTAAAAAATCTACTTGCCAGCGCTGTGACCGCACACACTATCTGACCAATTCTCATTGTAGCAGGCGAATGCCACTTAGCCAAGTCGTTTTTTCAAGATTCTTATGGGATTGGGTGCTTTGCACAAGACAGACGGGAAACCGGAGGGAAAATCGCCGGAAATCGCCGGGGGAAATCGCCGGGGCCTGAAGACCCCGGCTGCTCACACGAAAGGACCGTCAACGGCCCTGAGCGCTGATCTCCCTACGCTGACCGCCGACGGCTGATCGCAGGGCGCGGCAAGTAGCGCCCCTACCCGCGCCACGTTGAAGTCCCCTCTCCGCGTGTGGAGAGGGGATTTAGGGGTGAGGTAAGCCCCTACACCGTCACACTGGGCCGGAACTCCCCGAAGACGCCGCGCAGCACCCCGCACATTTCGCCCAGGGTGATGTCGTGCTCCACGCATTCCACGAACAGCGGCATCAGGTTATCGGTCCCCTTTGCGGCGGATTCCAGGTGGCCGAGCAGTTCGCTCACTTTGGCGTTATCGCGGGAAGCGCGCAGATCGGCCAATTTTTGGCGCTGCGCCGCTTCGATGGCCGGGTCCACGCGCAGAATCTCCGGCGCGACGGCGGAATCGCTGGCGCTGGTGAATTTGTTCACGCCGACTACCACCTGATCGCCGGATTCGACTGCGCGCTGGTAGGTATAGGCCGCGTCGTTGATCTCGCCCTGGATGAATCCCGCCTCAATCGCGGGCAATGCGCCGCCCAGCGCGTCAATGCGTTCGATGTAATCGCAGGCGCGGCGCTCGATCTCGTCGGTGAGCTGCTCGATCACGTAGCTGCCCGCCAGCGGATCGATGGTATCCGCCGCGCCGGATTCGTGCGCGATGATCTGCTGGGTGCGCAGCGCCACCTGGACCGCGCCTTCGGTCGGCAGGGCCAGCGCTTCGTCCATGCTGTTCGTGTGCAAACTCTGCGTCCCGCCCAGGACCGCTGCCAGCGCTTGCAGCGTCACGCGGACGATGTTGTTGTGCGGTTGCTGCGCGGTGAGCGTGCTGCCGCCGGTTTGCGTGTGAAATTTGAGCATCCAGCTTTTGGGGTCCTGCGCCTGGAAGCGTTCCCGCATGATGCGCGCCCACAAGCGCCGCGCCGCCCGGAATTTGGCGATCTCTTCCAGGAAATTATTGTGCGCGTTGAAAAAGAAGCTCAGGCGCGGCGCGAA
>JAFGTJ010000211.1 GCA_016934195.1 Anaerolineae bacterium
TCTGCTGGAGAGGGGGATTTAGGGGGTGAGGCCGTGCCGCCTAACAACTCGTTCGTGAACCCAACCGCTCTAACCATTTTACAACTGGCGCATTGCGAAGTAACATAGGCGGCGGTTCATCGCGGGGATGAACCCTGGCACCGCAAGAATCTTTGCGGCTGCATTTTAAAGCGCTGGCACCAGGAGAGAATCCCATCATGCCCGCACCGCTGTCTGTGCGCCGGGTCGAGACACCCGCCGACTACCACACCTTTCTGAACTTTCCCTGGACGCTGTACAAAGGCGATCCGGTTTGGGTGCCGCCCCTGCTTTCGATGCAGCGTCACAAGCTGGACCGCGAGCACAACCCGTCCTGGAGCTACATGGAGGGCGAGTATTTTATCGCGCGGCGCGGGGATCGCCCGGTCGGGACGGTGGCCGCCTTCATCAACCACCGCCATAACGAGTTTCACGGCGAGAATATTGGTTTTTTCGGCCAGTTCGACGTATACGACGATCCGGCAGCAGCCCATGCCCTGTTACAAACGGCGGCGGAATACGTCCAGGCGCGCGGCTGTGATGCGCTGCGCGGCCCGGCCAGTTTTTCGACCAATGACCTGTTTGGCGTGCTGCTCAATCATTACGAGGAAGTGCCGCCCATCCTGACGCCGTACAACTACCCGTATTACGTGGACCTGATGGACAGCGCGCCCGGTTTTAAGAAGGTGATGGACTGCTACTCGTACCATTTCACCCTGCCGGAATTTCACGCCTCCAAGTCGTTAGAGCAGGCGCGGCGCATCACGCACAAAAACAGCCAGCGGCGCGATATCACAATTCGTCCGCTCGAACCCAAACGGCTGCGCCAGGAATTGGACCTGCTCAAGGACATTTATTCCCGCGCCTGGGAGAAAAACTGGGGATTCGTGCCGTTCATCGAACAAGAACTGGACGAACTGGTCAAGGAACTCGGCCCGTTTCTGGAACCGCGCCTGACCCTGTTCGCCACCGTGAAGGGCCAGCCCGCCGCCTTTTTGCTGGCCTATCCCGATATGAACGAGGTCTTACACCGCGCCCACCCGCGTCCCGATGTGCCGGAGCCGGTCACGATGGCGAAGGCCGTGTGGCACTGGAAACTACGGCCCGCCATTACACGTATACGGATTGCATTACTCGGTGTGGACCAGCAGTACCGCAGCATCGGCGTGGAAGCGGCCCTGTTTGCGCGGCTGTTCGAGGTCTTCCGCGAACTGGTCCAGGAAGGCACGCGCTGGCAGACCGCCGACGCCGGGTGGGTGCTGGAAACCAATACCGAGATGACCCGTTTGGCCGAGGCGTCAGGCGGACAGCGGCACAAAGTCTTCCGCCTCTACGAACGGGCGTTGTAAAGTGGTTGAAAAGTGATTAGTTTTTGAGTTTTTAGTGAGTGGTCTGGGTGACAGGTTTTTCGCGTCAGGTGGGGAAGTAACCGGTACATGGTGCGGCGTGGGGCACGATGACCTGCTAACAGCCCAGAACCAATCACTCAAAATGGGCAACCAATAACTGAGTATTCAACACGAGAAGAAGAGGAACTATGTCTCAAAAAGTGATTGCCGTTGTAGACGATGAACCCCTCATCGTCGATATGCTCACCACGTTCCTGACCGTCAAGGGCTTCATGGTACGCGGGGTGAACAGCGGGGAAGAGGGCCTGACACTGGTCGAGGTCGAAAATCCCGATTTGCTGATCCTGGACCTGATGATGCCCGATATCGAAGGCTTTGATGTGCTGGTCGAACTGCGCAAAACGCCGCCCTTTGACCGCCTGCCGATCCTGGTGCTGACGGCGCGCACCGACAGCCGGGCGCGTGAACGGGCGATGCAGTGCGGGGCCGACGGCTTTTTGACCAAGCCGGTGAAGTTCCCTGATCTGTTGATCGAGATCGAACGCCTGCTGGCTGCCCGCAAATAGTCCCGCCGAAAGCTGAATGCACGCGGCGAACCGTTATTCCGGCGGCACCAGGAGAAAATGCCCGTTGATGCGCGTCTCGCGTGTCGCGCCGTCCACCGTCAGCGAGATCGTGCCGCGCTGCGTGATCTGCTCCAACGTGACCCAGGCGGCCCCGGAATCGGGCGGGGCAGCCAGCAGCGTATCCAGCATGGCCTCCGTCGTGAACCGGACGCGGTAAATTTCCAGGAAATACTGGGTCAACAGGCCGGTGCTGCCCTGCCGTTGGGTGAAGGTGCGATCCTCCGCCGTCCGCAGCAGGTCCCAGGTCACGTCCTCTGGACGCAGCGCGGACAGCAAGCCGGACTCATCCACCAGTTCTTCGTTTAATTCTCGGAACGGTGAAATTTCGCGTCCCTGGCGGCGGTAAAACCACTGCTTAAAATCGGGCAGGTTGTCTACCGGCATGATCATTCGCAGATCGTGGGTCGTCTCGTCCTCCGGGATCGCGGCGAAGGCGTCCAGGTCTGCCCGGTGATCGATGGTTAACGCGCCGCCGATGGGCGACAGGATGTAGATGCCCTTTTCGCGGCGATTCTGGTTCAACAGCAGAAAAAAACGGCCCGCGTGCTCGATACGGCACAGGCTGGCGCAGCTTACCCGAATCCACTGATTCATTGATTAACGTTATCCCCGTTCCATCATCGGTATTCCGCGTCTCATTGTGCCGCTTCCCGGCGCAAAACACAAACCAAAATTATCACACTTCCCCGCTGGCATCCCGGCGCGGATAGCGGTAAGCTAGTATAGAGATCGCAACGATTTGTTTATTTAGCTGCTTGTGCAGGCCGCAAGGAAAAAACTGTTTTGACCGATCACTCCTCGCCCTCGACTTTGCCCACCGCCACGCGCCGTAATTTTCGCCTGAGCGTGCTCAACGGCACGATCATGATGGGGGCGATGAGTTCCGTCGCCAGCCCTGATCTCGTGATGACCGCGTTCGCCGCCTACCTGACCTCCAACCCGCTGATTCTGGGCCTGATCGCGCCCATGCAGCCCGCCACATGGTCGCTGCCCCAACTGTGGATGGTGAACTACATGCAGCGCGCGCGGCGCGTGCTGCCCATTTACCGGTGGACGATAGTTGTGCGGCAGATCATGTGGGGCGTGCTGATCGTGGTCACGCTGCTGAGTACCGATTCGACCGTGCTGTTAGCGGCGGTGATGGCGTTCACGCTGGTGGCGGGACTGGCAAGCGGCGTGGCGGGACTGCCGTTTATTGAGGTGATCGGCAAAGTGATTCCGCCGCGCCAACGGGCGCTGGTGTTTGGCTGGCGGATCGCGCTGGGCAGCATTGTCGCGGTGTTGGGATCGCAGGTGGTGCTGTTCTTCACCGGGCCGGGATCGCGGTTTGATTTTCCGACCAGCTACGGCCTGCTGTTCATCGTCGCGGCAGCCATGCAGTTTTTCGGGGCGCTGGCATTTGTTTTCATCAAGGAACCGGACGCCGATCCCGCCATCCGGCATACCCGCCCGTCACTGGGCGCGCTGCGCGATATCTGGCGCACGGATGGCAACTACCGCTGCTACGCGCGCGGGCGCACGCTGTTTATGTTATCCAGCATGGCCGGGGGACTGGTCCTGATCTACGGCAACCAGGTATTGGGCGTCCGGCTGGAAATGGCGGGCGTGTATTTACTGGTGGGATCGATCCTCAGCCCGGTTTTTTCGGTGTGGGCCGGACGGCTGAGTCTGCGCATCGGCAACCGGCTCCCGGTCGCGGCGGGCGTGCTGGTCCAGGCGATCAGTTGGGCGCTGCTGCTGATCGCGTCGCCGCTCGGCATCCGGGACCGCGCCGCCGAATACTACCTGATCCTGGTGTACAGCATAACGGCGATTCAAAAAGGGCTGGTATTTTCGAACCTGATGGCGCTGGGGCTGAACGTCACGCCGGAGGATGAGCACGCGCTGTATATCGGCGCGCTGAACACCTGGATCGGGATCGTGGCGCTGTGTACGACGCTCAGCGGCGTGATTGTTGAGGTGATCAGCTTTCAGGCATTGTTCACGCTAACAACGGTGCTCGGCGTGCTGGGCGCGTGGCAGTTCTGGGCGGTGCAAGAAACCACGCTGGAGGATACATGAGTCACGAATTAGCGGAATGGGTGGCGCTGAGCCTTGTACCGGGATTGGGAAGCCGCACGCTGGACGCGCTGCTGGCCCATTTCGGGACGCTGCCAGCCGTATTAGCAGCGGAGGACGCGGCATTACAGGCCGTGAGCGGAATCGGTCCCCGGCTGGCGGCGGCGATCCGGGCGGTAGACGTGGATCGCACGCGGGACGAGATCGCGGCGTGGGGGGCGGACACGCCCGACCCGTTTGGCCGGATCGACATCGTGCCGCGCTACGATCTCCGCTATCCCCCGGCGCTGCGCGATCTGCCGGATGCGCCGCCGGTCCTGTTCGCGCGCGGACTGATCGAAGCGGCCCATACGCCGCACGCCGTCGCCATCGTGGGGACGCGCCAACCGCACCTGGTTTCGCGCCGGATCGCGGCGGTCCTGGCCCAAACGCTGGCCGCGCAGGGATGGGCGGTAATCAGCGGGTTGGCGGCGGGCATCGACGGGGCCGCGCACCGGGGCACACTCGGCATCGGGCCGACGGTCGCGGTGTTGGGCTGCGGTGTGCGTATGATCTACCCGCCGGAACACGAATCCCTGGCCGAAAA
>JAFGTJ010000212.1 GCA_016934195.1 Anaerolineae bacterium
ATCGGTATTTCCGCTGCTGCTGCTCATCATCATCGTGATCGGCACGGTTTTAGGGCCAGCCGCCGCCCGCAACCAGATCAACGAGGTCTTGCAGCTTTTTTTGCCCACCGCTACCGCGAATTTCCTACAGGATAACATCGCCCAGGCGCTCCAACAACGCGGATCGTTTGGGCTGTTTGCCGGAATCACGCTGTTGTGGTCGTCGCTGGGATTGTTCTCGAACCTGTCATCGGCGCTGTGCCGCACCTTCCGCGATGAAAAGGGCCGCAATACCATCCAGTCACGGCTGGTTGGCCTGGGAATCATGGCGTCGTTGGCAGTGCTGCTGCTGGCATCATTGGCAAGTACGCTGATCTTCAACTTCATTGACCTGCTGGTGTTTTACCAGGGCACCACCTGGCTTTCAACCGGCGCGCTGGTGATCCCGCTCAGCCTGAGCGTGGCGATTTTCGCGTTCCTGTACCGGTTTATTCCACGCCGCCGCGTCCGGTGGGATGCGGTCTGGGTGGCCTCATTCCTGGGTGGGATGGCCTGGGAAATCGCCAAACGCGCGTTTGCCTGGTACCTGGACAACCTCGCATCCTACAGCCTGGTGTACGGATCGGTCGCTACCATGATCGTATTGATGTTCTGGGCTTACCTGTCGGGGATCATCATCATTCTGGGCGCGGAGATTTGTGTCGCCCTGGACGACTGGATGAGTGACCGGGCAATGGATGATCTGGACGTGACGTATCCTGATTTTACGGAGTAGGGGCAATTCATGAATTGCCCCACAACGACGATTCATCCCGTAAGGACGTATGGCTATATGCGGTTATACGCCCCTACCAGAACCATTCACGGATAGGCTAAAGCCGCTCGCGGACCAACAGGTACACCAACCCATCACGATACGGGTTGAATGGTGCATCCTCAAAGACATTGAAGCGCCGGTAAACGCTCAAACCCGCCTGGGCGAACAATTGCTCCATTTCGCGCGGGGAGGGCCACCACGTCTGGCGGTTGTATTCGCGCCGTTCGTGTTCCGGGCCAAAGATCACAGCCTGGGTATGCGCGATACGGTGCTCATCATCGTAACGCTGCCGGTAAATGGCCGCCCCACCCTGCCACTCGTCCCACTTCTGGGAGCGCGGCGGCAGTTCCGGCTGCCAGTCGGATGAACCGAACAGCAGGCAGCCGCCGGGCCGGAGCAGGCTCGCCACGTTCCACAGCGCTTCGAGCGTCTGGGCCGGGTCCGCGAACCATGTCATGAAGTTCCCATAGAACTGGACAACAGCCTCGAACGCGCCGCGTAATGGCACGGCAGCGATATCGCCCTCCACCCAGTTGACCGGCAGCGCGTGCCGCTGTGCGTTGTAGCGCGCCAGTCTCAGCAAGTCGTGTGATATGTCCAGTCCGGTCACGCGCAGCCCATACGCGGCCAACGGCAGGCTGTGGCGTCCCCAGCCGCAGCCCAGGTCCAACACCGGGGCACCGGGTTGCAGGTTTAGCTGAGTGATGGCGAACTGGACGTCCGATTCGGTGTTATGTGCCCATGCGCCCGGCGAATCACCGTTGATCATCCGGCGTGCCCATCCTGCCGCGATCTGGCGATACCAGGCGTTATTATTCGTTAGCGAATGCACGGTTTGATTTCCCTTTCATCCCGCACGGGCAGAAGCGCCGCTTTAACCGTTGCGCTTTAATTTTCCCGTGCGTTTGGTATACCGCTCGGCGCGCTGGAACAGGTACATACCCAGCGGCAGCATAATCAGGCCCATCAACAACAAGGGCCACACAAAACTCGTCGGGGCCGCGTCCACCGTACCCGGCAGCAGCGCCGCTCGCATTCCTTCCAGCACATACGTGGCAGGCGAAATCTTGGCGAGATACTGCAACCACTTCGGCAGGACGCTGATGGGATAGTAAATACCCGATACCAGCAGGAAAAACGCCTGCACGATGTTCGTCATCTGCGCGCCGCGTTCGGGATAGAGCAGTGGCAAGATCGAGGCCACCACGCCGATTCCCACGAACGACACGCTGCCCACCAGCAGGATCATGGTCGCGCTGACCAGATCGGCGTCGCTGAAATCCAGGTCAAAGAAAGCCGCGACCACTACGCCGATAATCACCGTGAACAAGAAACTGTAGACGATGGCGAAAATCGTCTGCCCCAACATCTGGTTGATACGCCGGACCGGGGCCATAAACGTGTATTCGATGGTCCCTTCCCAACGTTCCCACGCGATCATCTCGCTGATGTTGTTAAAGATACTGGCGAGAAATCGCCAGACCAGCGTCCCGATCAGCAGGTAGGTGATCAGAAAATCCGTATCGATCTGGGTTTCGCCGGTAATCTCTCCGGCTCCGGCCCCGATAAAGGTCACAGAAAGCGAGTTGGCAATCGAATAGGCCAACCACACCACTTCCCAGCCCCAATAACGCTTGACGAGGTTAAAATTCCGCGCCACGAATGCGTAGGACTGACGCATCTCAAGGCGAATGCTTTGAATCATCGTTCAGATGCCTCCTTGATTAACTCAGAACCTTGTCCGGCTCGAAGTCGGACAGGTCTTCTTTTTCCACGAGTTCTTTGCCGGTTAGCTGCATGAATACGTCTTCTAACGTGGGTTCATGCCCGTTCCGGTTGGCCCGCTGCTTGAGTTCGGCGGGCGTGCCCAGGGCAACGATCTTACCGTCGTCCAGGATAGCAATCCGGTCACACAGGACATCGGCCTCGTACATGTCGTGCGTCGTGATCAGGATTGTGGCGTCATGCACGTCGCGCAGTTCACGGACGAAGGACTGCACTTCCAGCTTGGAGCGCGGATCGAGGCCGGTCGTCGGTTCGTCCAGCAGCAGCAGGATTGGCTGTGTCAGGAAGGCGCGCGCGATGGCGACTTTTTGCTGCATTCCCCGGCTCATTTCTTCCATCGGCTCGGTGTAGCTGTTCTCGCGCAGGCCGAGACGCTTCAGAATTTCCTGCGCCTTGATGTTGGCTTCTGCGCCAGATACACCATACAGCCGCGCCCCGTAGAGCAGATTCTCTTTCGGGCTGAGCTTCTTGAAAAACGCCGCATCCACCGATACCCGGTTGATCAGACGCTTGACTTGCATGGACTGTTTATCCACGTCCAGCCCAAAGACCGTGACGGTGCCTTCATCCGGCAGAAGCAGCGTCGAGAGCACCCGGATCAGGGTCGATTTACCCGACCCATTGGGACCGAGCACGCCGAAAATCTCGCGGCGCTCGACCTCGAATGAGACATGATCGACGGCGGTGACGATTTGCTTGCCACGTTTGGCGCGGGGTGTGCCGTTATTCGTGCCGCCGTTCTGGTTATGGCCGTTCTCCTGGCCGACGTTCCTGCTAAGACCATTCGTTCCGTTGGTTTCATTCTTGGACCGGGTGAGCTTCCGCCACCAGGGTTCGGACGCGACGTTGAAACGCTTGACGATGTTTTCTACCACCAACGCGGGTGTATCAGTACCGATCATTGTTAGGGTTCTCCCTGCTTGTTGCTTAAAAATTTCGGGTCGGACTGCGTGAACTCTCTGTCTTGACTGTCCCTGGTCGCCGCGTACTAAAAAAGCCGCGAGCGAGAGGCCCACGGCTTTTGGGTTTTGTATCGGGCGGACTCCTGGTACGGAGTGGCCCAAATAAAAACCGCGGGCGTTGCGCCCGCGGCTCGTTATCCTGGTAAAGAAGGAGTTAACGGCGAACAGGCGCAATACGGCAAGGATCACCGCTAGCGGGCATATCCTGCACACGAATTCGCACAAACATCAGGTTGTGGTACGTCATTTGCGCCTTCTCCTTTCTTAAGATGTCGGCAGTATAGCACGGGCGTCAAGCGGCTGTCAAGCACGAGTTTGGCAAAATCGCGTTACTGATCGTGGATACACAGCGTCGTTTCAGAACCTCAACGGGCATGATATAATCGGGCCATGATTGTGACTTTCATATAATAAGGATGTTTCACGAATGGACTTTGCACTGACTGAAGAACATAAGATGGCCCGGCAGATGGTGCGGGATTTCGCTCAAAAAGAGATTTATCCCACCATCAAGGAATGGGACCACAAGCACGAGCCGCATCCCGACGTGCTGCCACGTTTGGCCGAATTGGGCATTCTGGGTATTAACGTTCCGGTACGGTATGGCGGGCAGGGCTTCGACTACATCACCCTGGCGCTGGTCTGCGAGGAACTGGAGCGCGTAGACGCCAGCCTGCGCGTGGTGATGTCGGTCCATGCTGGGCTGAACAGTCTCGCGCTGCTGCAATGGGGCACCGAAGAGCAAAAACAGCGCTTCCTGGTCCCGCAGGCGAGCGGCGAAAAATACGCCGGTTATGCCCTGACCGAGCCGGACGCGGGCAGCGATCCGGTAGCGCTGCGCGCCACCGCCCGCCGCGAGGGGGATACTTATATCCTCAATGGCGAAAAAATGTGGATCAGCCTCGCGACGCTGGCCGATCATATGCTGGTATTTGCCAAGACCGATCCGCATTCCGACCCGGCATACAAGGGTATCACGGCGTTTATGATCACCCGCGATATGAAAGGCGTCACGGTTGGTGATATCAAGGGCAAGATGGGCGTCCGCGCCGGATCGACCGGCTGGATTGCCATGCAGGACGTGGAAGTCCCGGAAGCCTACCGGATCGGTGAAGAGGGCGAAGGCTTTTATATCGCCATGAGCTGCCTGGACAACGGGCGCTACACGGTCGGCGCGGGCGCGACAGGTTGTATCCGGGCGTGCCTGGAAGACAGCGTAAAATACGCCAAAGAACGCCACACCTTCGGCGTACCGATTGCCAATCACCAACTGATCAAGCAGAAGATCGCCTACATGCAGCAGTGGTATGACGCCGCCTCGCTGTTGATCTGGAAGGCGGGTTGGCTGAAAAACCAGGGCGTCCGCAATACACGCGAAACGGCGGTTGCCAAGTGGTACGCCACCGATATGAGCGTCAAGGCGGCGCTGGAAGCGATACAGGTTTTCGGCGCGTATGGCTTCAGCGACGAATACGATGTGGAACG
>JAFGTJ010000022.1 GCA_016934195.1 Anaerolineae bacterium
CCGCACGAAGTCGTAATCGCCCTTGTTTGCCAGCGTGAAGGCAAACGCCTCGATGGAAGCGTAGCCGGTGGGCGGCTCGCAGAACTGAATCCACTCGCCCGTGAGGTCGGTGTGATATTCGTATTCCACGCCGTCCAACTCGTAGATCACCAGGTAGCCGTCAATGGCGGCGGGCGTGGCCTCTTCGCCCTCGTAGGCTTTCAGCGGACAGCCCAACTTGGTATCGAACCACGTCATTTTACGCACGGTGCGGAACTGGCCGCGTGTGGGGTCCACGTTGCGCGCCAGCAGATCGGCCTCCACTTGCGTCAGGATCGCGGCGCGCGCGTCCGGCGTCGGCACGTATAACACGTCCTCATCGACCAGCACATCGTCGCACGCCTGCACTACCAGCGCTTCGCCCGTGTCGGGATCGGGTTCGGCCAGCACGTAATACTGGTAGGGGTAGATCAGGCGCTCATGCTGCACGTAGACATACTGGAGATCGATGATTTCTTCGTCCACTTCCGGGCAGACCGGCGGCGTGTCCATCAGGAACGGCGTTTCCGGCTCTAGGACCGTAACCAGCGTAATGCTCACATCCAGCCGGGACGCGAGATCGGCACTGGCCCAGTCTGCGGCATTCTGAAAGGATTCCTGATCCGGTGGTCCAACCGGGGTATTGGGCGGCGGTGGCGGTTCGGTGGCTACCGGCGTCAGCGGCGGTCCGATCTCAGGCGTTGTTCCGGTGTCCGCCGCGTCAGGGTTATCTGCCGGTTGGGTTGTGCTTCCTGCCGGTTCACCGCCGTTATCGCCGTTTCCGTCGCCGTTCCCGTCGTCATCCCCGCCGCACGCCGCCAGCAGCAGCGCCAACAGCACGACCAGCGCCAGCGCGATTCCCAGGACCCGTTTCCGCCCGCGTACTATGTGATTCATAAGCAATTGTGTGCTCCCTTATGGAGAAATCAAACAGAATCCACATGATTGAATTGGTAGGGGCGCTGCTTGCCACACCCTGGGCGGAGCAAGCGCCGCCCCTACAATTATACGTTTTTGAAATGGTTTCTCCCCTGGTAAGTAGGGGCGATTCATGAATTGTCCCTACAGGTATATGCTCCTACCTGATCTACCGCAGTATGCGCCGAGATGTCGTGCCTACAGCCCACCAAAAACTGGGGAAATCAAAACCGGGCCGCACATGGCCCGGTATCAGGATCACAACCGCGACGAGCGGGGATCACTTCTCGTTGTCTTCGTAATCCGTAATCTCGACGTACTCGTCCGTGCCGCCGCGTTCCCAGTAAATGCGCGGGACGATGGAATGCTTAACAATGCGGTCCTTGTACTGGATCACGCGCTTGATCACCTGTTCGACCAGTGTATCGTCCAACAAGTGCGGCTTCAGGCCCAGGTCGTACAGTTCGTTGTGATCGGGATTGTAGTAGTGTTCCTCGGCCTCGATGCGCGGATTTCTGTAGTGCGCGATTTTGACATCAATGCCGACCTGCTGCGCCGCCGTCTGGACGTGGCGCGCCAGGTCCAGCACGGAGAAGCGCTCCACCCACTGGTTGAAGACGCGCATTTTGCCCGGCGCGGGCGGGTTGTTGGCCGTGATATCGACGCATTGCAGCGTATCCAGAATGTTAAGGTAGCCGCGTGTTTGCTGGCCCTTGCCGAACAGCGTTAGCGGAATCCCGGCGACGGCCTGCACGCAGAAGCGGTTGAGCGCCGTCCCGAACGATTCGTCGTAATCGAAGCGCGTCAGCAGGCGATCATCGAGGTCGGCTTCTTCAGTGCCGATGCCGTACACCACGCCCTGGTTGAGATCGGTGGCGCGCAGGCCCCAGATTTTGCACGCGAACATAATATTATTGCTATCATGCACTTTGGTCAGGTGGTAGAACGACCCCGGCTGCTTGGGGAACGGCAGCGTATCTTTGCGCCCGCGATACTCGATCTCGAAATAGCCTTCGGGGATATCGACGTTGGGCGTGCCGTATTCGCCCATCGTGCCGAGCTTGATCAGGTGCGCTTCTGGCGCGAACTGGTGCATGGCCCACAGCACGTTGAGCGTCCCGTTGACGTTATTTTCATGTACCGCGACGGCGTGATGCACGTCGATCATGGAATAGGGGGCGCTGGGGATTTCGCCGTAATGGACAATCGTGTCCGGTTTGAAGTCGGCGATAATTTTGCTGATGAAGAACCAGTCCTTGATATCACCGATGAACATCTCGATATCGCGGCCCGTGATCTCTTTCCACGCCTCCACGCGCGCATGGAGCGACTCAATCGGCGTCAGGGTACTGGTGCCGCGTTCCGCGTGCATCAGCCGCCGGGTGAAGTTGTCGACGACCGCGACCGTGTGATCGCGCTTGCTAAAGTACATGGCGGTGGCCCAACCCAGGTACCCATCGCCGCCCAAAACCAGAATACGCATCAGTTTGTAACTCCTAAGACAGTTTGGTTCGGTATGCCGCGCACCATTATACCGCACCCGGCCCAGGCTGCGAGTGATGCGGCGGCGGGGCGCAGGACGAGGCATGTGTTGTTTTCTGGACAGTCCTACTTTAAGATATGTTGCAGGTGATGTTTACACATGTAAAGGGAGAAACAAGAAACGATGGAAAACGAACGCGAAACACTCGTGCGGGTTCGAGAACTCATTGGTCAGAAAAAATACACAGAGGCCAGGGCGCTGCTGGAAGCCATGCCCGATAACCCAACCGCCCAGGAATGGCTGGCTAAACTCGATGACCTGGTGGCAAAAGAGGCCGCCAGCCCGTCGTCGCCTGCCCGCACCGGCAGCAGCAGTCCTTTATCCCAGATCGATATGGACCAGGTATCCGAAAAAGTCCAGGCCGCCCTGCTGCGGATCGAGATGGACCCCATAATCGCGGTCAAGGTGCTGATCGTGGCGGCGGCGTCCGGCGTGCTGGCCGGGCTGTTGGACGCGATCCTGGGACTGCCGGGCGGCGTGCTGATGTTCTCGTTTGGGTGGCTGGTGGCCGCACTCAACGGCCCGGCATATGCCATCTGGCGGGGCCGGATCGATAAGGCGAGCGTGATCGCCAGCGCGGTCGCCGGGATCGTGGCGCTGCTGCTGTGGTACATCGTGGTGGAAATCATCGTCGGCGAGCCGGACTTTGAAGACAGCCCGTACTTTTTCTTTCAGGGAATACGCGAAGAATACATGAATCTCATTGACGTGTTCCTGACCGGCGCGGTAGTCGGTCTGCTGAGCCTGGGCTGGTACGCGCTGCTGCCGCTGATCCCCAACCGGATTGAAGACCTGCCGGGCCGCAAAAAGGAGTAACGCCCGCTCGGATTTGAGGCGAAATTTTTTCACCACCGAGGCACAGAGAACACGGAATCTCTTTTTTCCTTTCTCTATGCTCCCTGTGTCTCTGTGGTTCAATTTTAGTGTGGTATAATCGCCAGCATAGTCGAACGTTCAAGCCCCTATCGCGGGGCTTTTGTGTGAAGGTGTGGTATGGCTGATAACACGTTGCTGGACAAACTGGCGGGCATCGAGGGGCGGCACGCGGAATTAGAGCGCATGATCGCCGATCCCGCCAACGTGAGCAATTACGAAAAAGTGGGCGAATATGCCCAAGAGCGCGCTGAGCTTCAGGCTATCGTGGACCAGACCCGCGAATACCGGCAGGCGTTGGACGACCTGAAGCAGGCTCACCTGATGTTGGACGATCCCGACATGGCCGAACTGGCCCGCGAGGAAATTCATGAACTGGAACCCGTGATCCCGGAGATGGAAGAGCGGCTGCGCCGGATGCTGCTGCCCAAAGACCCCCGCGATGCCAAAAACGTGATCATGGAAATTCGCGCCGGGGCGGGCGGTGATGAAGCGGGCATTTTCGCGGCGAACCTGTTCCGCATGTATTCCCGTTACGCCGAGGAACAGCGCTGGAAGGTCGAAGTGCTCAGTTCCAATGAAACCGGCGTGGGCGGCTATAAGGAAGTGGTGTTCGAGGTGCGCGGGCGCGGCGCGTATTCCCGCCTGAAGTTCGAGAGCGGCGTGCATCGCGTGCAGCGCGTCCCCGTGACCGAAAGCCAGGGACGCATCCACACTTCCACCGTGACGGTGGCGGTATTGGCCGAGATGGATGACGTAGAGGTCGAGATCGACACCAAAGACTTGCAGATCGACACCTTCCGGTCGGCGGGCGCGGGCGGCCAGAACGTCCAGAAGAACGAAACCGCGATCCGTATTACCCACCTGCCAAGCGGGATCGTGGTCGCCTGCCAGGACGAGCGCAGCCAG
>JAFGTJ010000213.1 GCA_016934195.1 Anaerolineae bacterium
GCTGAAAGCTGTCTGCTGAAAGCTAACCGCTGACCGCTTTTTTACGGTGTCGTGGTGGGCGCTTGCTCGGTCTGGGTGGCGGCCATGACCTGAGTCTGTGTGGCGTAAATCGCCTGGGCGGTGGCCTGGGTGTCTACGCGCGTTGTACTCACGTCCACGCCCCACATCACCGGGCGGACGATGTTAAACCATGTCTGGCCGGGTTTGAGCATCATGGGCGTGCTGCCATCGGCGTACACCAGATACAGACCGTTTTTGCCCTGCTCGTGCCGCCAGTAACCCTCGAACCACAACCCATCCCGGAACAGCCACGCGGTCCCCTGGCCCCACAGTTCGGTTTCGATCACGATGCCGCTGATCTCGCTGTCCAGGATATCGGGGCGGTCGGTGTGAGTGGCTTCCAGGATCACGACGTTATCGGTCGCCAGTTGTTTGCCCGTCACGGCGTCAACGTGCGGCTCGCCGGTATTCCAGCGGTAGTAGCGCCCGTTTTCGGCGTTATACTGCCAGCGCGTGTCCTGGTACTGGCTCCAATAGTTGATGAAGATATCAACGGCTGGTTCGCCGCCGGGATCGGGCACATAGGAAAACGACAGCCCGCGCACGATCATCCCCTGGTTCACTTCGCGTTCTGTCGCCACGTCCCACATCTCGTAGGTATTGCCGAACAGGGTATGCTCGAAGGGCTTGTTTTCTTCACCGGAGCGGCAGAACGGCGGGCAGTTGACGCCCAACTGCGGCGACAGCGCGCGCCATTTCCAGTCCGCGTCCAGAATGTAGTTGTAAATCCAGTCGTTCGCGCCGCTGTAGGCCAGCAGCGCCTCGAACATCGGGACCAGTTCCAGGTCGAGCAACCGGCCACTGCGGATACTGCCTACCACGTCCGCGCCCTGGCTGCGGTAAATGGCCGCGAAGCGCGTCACCGCACCTTCGACCTCGTATTCAAACACGATGTCGGCCTTGTCCAGCCCGCTTTGAGGTCGCACGACGTCCGGGTAATTGGACACCTTGACGATCAGGTTGCGGCGGTTGCGCGCCGCTTCGTCAGGGTAGGGCAGGCCGGTCAGCGGATTGAAATTGTCGGGATACTGGAGCGGTCCGACCGTCGTGGCCGTCGGGCTGGGCGTCCAGGTGGGCGTCGGGGTATGGGTCGGGGTATTGGTCGGTGTCGGCGTATTCGTGAACGTCGGCGACGGCGTGATGGTCGGTGAGGGCGTCACCGACGGCGTGAGCGTTGGGGTATTGGTCGCGGTCGGTCGCGGCGTATTGGTTGGCGGCGGGGTGTTGGTCGGCGGGAGCGTGGGCCGGGGCGTATTGGTGGGCGGCGCGGTCGCCTGGATATCCGGCCCGGCCTCGGTGGGCAGGACGCGCAGCCCGATTCCGCCCGCCAGCAGCAGCACCAACATCACCGTGATTACACTAAACGCTCGCATAGATGGCTACCTCGATATAACGTCTTGATACCGTTTGGGAACTGGTTTTAGGACGTAGATGAACACCGATTCACGCTGATTTTTGTTTTTTTATCTGTGTTGATCTGCGGGTATCTGCGTCCTGTTGAATTTCGCCAGCAGTCCTGTCTGGTCCACAGGCACGGTCGGACAGTATACCGCCACATCCCCGGCCTGACCAGACTGGATGATCGGCGGCTGGCAAACGACTGGCGGGCGCTTGGATGATGCGCGGCTGACGGAGTGCGCCGCGTGCCCGGTTCTCCGAATACACAAAATCAAAAATTTTTGTCGAATAACCAAAATCTTTGGTTTTTTGCTTGACATGAACCAAAAATGTTATATACTGAGGCCAATGGAGGATCATAATACCATGCGACGAATGCCAACCCACTGCCCATCCTGCAACAGCCCGATGCACATCACCGAACTGACGTGTTCCGTCTGCGAAACGACGGTGCGGGGCCGCTATACCGGCTGCCCGATCTGCGAATTGTCGGACGAGAACGTGCGCTTTGTGCAGTTGTTCGTGACGTGCCGGGGCAACATCAAGGAGATGGAACGCGAGACGGGTTTGGGGTATTGGACGATCCGCAGCCGGTTAGATGAGGTGGTCGAGGCGTTGCAGGCGCAGTCCGCCGGTACGCCCGAACCGTCCATCATCACCCGGCGGCGCGATATCCTGGCGGCAGTCGAGCGCGGCGATCTGTCCATTGAAGCGGCAGAACAGGCGCTGCGGGAGCTGAAGCGCTCCTGAAACAGCCACAGACCCCCGCCGATCATTTTGGCCGATGTCGCGGAGGTCCGTGTTGTCAGCAGCAGAATCGTGTGATGTTGAACCATCACTGATTCGCGTGCCTGTGTCTGCCATTATACCCGATTTTGGTTCACGAGAGGAATCTATCAAATGGCAGAGGAACGGTTACACATTCTACAAATGCTCAAAGACAAGACCATCACGGTCGAAGAGGCCGAGCGGCTCTTGCGTGCGCTCGATGGTCCCGGCGATTCGGCGGGCGAGGCGGCGGACGCGCCTCCGCGTATGGGTCCCGGCAGGTGGGGCGGCTCGCGTGACCGGGGACCGCATGGCGCGCACCGCATTCCACCCGTCCCGCCGGTTCCGCCGCACGGCGGCCACCGTTTTCCCGTCCCACCTATCCCACGAGTGCCCCCGATCCCGCCGGTGCCGCCGGATATCATGGGCGCGGCCTTTTTCGAGGAGGTCGAGGACTTTGCCGACCTTGCCGACCTGGATGATTTCCCGGATATGGACGAGTTAGAGGACACGTTCGGAGACATGGACGATCACCTGGACGACGAGGGGTTTACCGGGCGGTTTGTGTTCGCGGGACGGCGCGGCCCTGGTGGACCCGGAGGCCCCCTGGGGCCGAGAGGTCCGCGCGGTCCCATCGGTCCCAGGGGACGGCGGCGCGGATTCGGTCCCGGCTGGGATATCCGCACCAGCGACTTAGTGGAGGCGTTGGAGCCGTTCGGCTACGAGGAATTGGGCAACGGGGACCTGTCGCGGCTGCGTATTCACAACGTCACGCCGGACTTTATCCGCGAGCTGGCCGAGGCGGGCCTGACCGATCTCCGTATCCGTGACATGGTGGATATGCGGCTTCACAACATGGAAGCCGGCCAGGTGATCGGTTTCCGGCAGGTGTGGCCGGACGTGAGTATGCGCGCCATCCGTGAACTGATCATTCACGGCATCACGCCGTCTTACGTGGCCCAGATGCGCGAGCACTTCCCCGATATCGACGTGCGGGCGATCCGCGAATTTGGCATTCACGGGCTGGAACCGTCTTACGTGGCCGGGATGCGCGAGCACTTCCCCGATATCACGACCCGCGAGATTCGGGAGTTTGGCATTCACGGACTGGAACCGTCTTACGTGGCCGGACTGCGCGAGCAGTTCCCGGAGATCAGCGCCCGCGAGATTCGGGAGTTCGGCATTCATGGCCTGGAACCGTCTTACGTGGCCGGGATGCGCGAACAGTTCCCGGAGATCAGCGCCAAAGAGATCGTCCGGTTCGGTTTTCACGGGCTGGACCCGGCGTATGTGGCCGGGATGCGCGAGCAGTTCCCCGATATCACGGCCCGCGATATCGCGCGTTTTGGCGTTCACCAGATCGAGCCGTCTTACGTGGCCGAAGTGCGCGAACAGCTTCCCGATATCAGCGCCAAAGAGATCGTTAAGTTGGGCATTCACGATATCCAGCCGGATTATGTGGTCAAACTGCGGGAGGACATGATGGCGGTGGGCTACGACATGCTAACGGTGAAAGACATCATTCGGATGTACCTCCACGAGTTCGATCCGGCCTTTGTGGAAGAAATGCGCGTCGCCGGGTTTGGCGACCTGCCGCTGCGGAAGATCGTGGAGTTGTGGGCCTACAACATCGACCGCGCCTATATCGATCAGGTGCGCGCCGAAGGCCAGCCCGACATCGCGCCCGATGACCTGATCCAGATGCGCAAGGGCGAACGGCGCTCCACCGAACGGCGGGTGCAAACCCTGGCCCGCGACCTGCACGAGATGGGGTTCCGGGGCGTTTCGTCCGGCGATGTGTTGGACCTGCTGGCGCTCGGCGTGGACCGTGCCGCCATCGAAGCCGCCCGCGCCGCCGATCCCGACCTGACGCTGAAGGGCCTGATCCGGCAGCTTCGGCAGCCGCCGTCACAGGGCGGGGCGGAGTAGCGAAAAACGGCCTCAATTCCCCCCAAAGAAACGGCCTCACCCCCTAAATCCCCCTCTCCATCCGAGACGCTGCGCTATGGAGAGGGGGCCGGGGGGTGAGGCCATTTTCCCCAATGCCATACATTCGAATATTTACAGGCTAACTACGGCGGCGGGGCCAGCGGCGCGAAGCTGAACACGATATCGTAACGCCCCGATATCAATACCACGCTGCCCTCGCGGTAATTGTCCACGTTGAACGTTGGCTCGGTGATCAGGTAATTCTGGCTGCCGCGATTGCCCCGTAATTCGTCCAGGTCGATTTCGTACTGCGGCATGGTGTCCAGATCGTCGCGGGTGGTGGGACGTGGAAACGCGCTCAGCACCACGCGCAAATCCGGCCCATTGATTGCGTCCAGGTCTTCCAGCCGGACGATGACCTGCCCGTTGGAAAGTTGGATAATGCTGGCGGTCCCGGCGGCGCTGCGGATCGAGTCCAGCGTGACGAAATTCCCGCGCAGTTGTTCCTGTACCAACAGCGGATTCGGATCGAGGGCCAGAAGGTCCTGCTCCTGGATATCGACCGGTGGGGCCAACCGCGCCCCCACGAAATCGACCGCCATCTGCGGGCTGCTCTCGTACAGCGCGAAGTAGAGGTCCTGGGCTTCGTTGGGCAGCAGGTAAAATTCCGCCGGGAACGGGCCGGTCGCTTCTTCCTCCTTGATGTAGCCGGAAAATTCCTCCAGCCAGATCGGGGATAGGAACAGGACGACCACGATCACCGCGCCCACAAACAGGAGGCCCCAGGCAGGTTGCGTTCTCATAGGGTGTGCTCTCAGCGTTTGATTACTGGTTGTAGGGGCGCTGCTTGCCGCGCCCGACTGCCCGCAATCATAACGGAGACGCGGCGAATCGGCTACAACGGCGGTAGTGGCCGGGTCCACGAACCTCTGTCACTGACTTGTGGTGTGTACGGCAAAAAACGATGTTGTTGGCGAATTCAATGGGACCACATTTCGTAGGGGCGCTGCTTGCCGCGCCCTCCCCAAAAAACAAACAGGGCGCGGCAA
>JAFGTJ010000214.1 GCA_016934195.1 Anaerolineae bacterium
CTAGTATAGGTCAGCTTACAACGGCCATCGTGTCTGATGGCACATTCGCGGCGGCATTCGTTCGCGCTATAATCCAATGCGCTGCTCAATAACGTGACTCAATATTGTGCTGTTATCACATAAAAATCGGCTTTTGTATGACGTGATTGAAAGGGTATACAGTTCATGACGGCTTTACGGTACGCTGTGATTGGGATTGGGGCGGGCATCTCTCGCCAGCATCTGGAAGCGATCAAGGCTGTTGGCGGTGAGATCGTTGGAGTGGTGGATATTAACGCGGAGGTAGGCCAGTACCGCGCCGGTGAATTGGGTTGTCCCTATTTCCCTGATACGGACACGCTGCTGGCCGAAGCGCCGCCGGATGTGGCCTCTATCATCACGCCGCACCCGTTTCACGCGCCCCAGGCGATCCAGTGTTTGGAGGCAGGCGTTCATGTCCTGGTCGAAAAACCAATCGCGGTTGAAGTGGCCGAATCGGATGCCATGATCGCCGCTGCCGAGCGCGCCGGGCGGCTGCTGGCGGTGAATTTCCAGCAGCGGCTCCGCCCGGAGATCGTCGCGGCGCACAGGCTGATCCAGGACGGGCACCTGGGCAAAATCCAGAACGCCGATATGAAAATGACCTGGACGCGCACCGCCAGTTATTACCGGACATCCCCCTGGCGCGGCACCTGGAACGGCGAAGGCGGCGGCGTGCTGCTCAACCAGGCTCCCCACGAGCTGGATTTGCTCTGCTACCTGCTGGGACTCCCGGCGCGGGTGTTGGCCTGGACGCGCACCACCGGGCACGCCATCGAAACCGAAGACACCATCCAGGTGATGCTGGAATGGCCGGACGGCGGGTTGGGATCGATCCACGTCAGCACGGCTGAAGCCGGGCAGGGCCAGCGCTTTGAGATCATCGGCACGGGCGGACATCTGGGCATCCATCACGGCGCGTTGGATTTCAAGCGCTTTGAGATGGACGTGCGCGAGTTCATTGCCACCAGCGATCAGTTTTTCTCGGCTCCGGCGCTGCGCCCGGAACCGGTGGAAATCGGCAAGGGTGAGGGCGAGGGCAATCACAGTGCCATTTACCGCAACCTGGAACGCGCGATCCGCGAGGGCGGCCAGCCCATCGCCCCTGCATTAAGCGCCAGTCTCTCGCTTGAACTCGCCAATGCCATCGCCTATTCGAGTTACACCAACCAGCCGGTTGAGTTTCCGCTGGATCGGACCGCTTACAGCGCGCTGCTGGCCCGTTTGCGGGCGAAGGCGCGGGAAGCGTAACCCGTTTTAGACAGCAGCCTGAGTCCTGAATCCCCTCGCCACTGCGCCAGACGCGGAGAGGGGATTTTTTTTGTATCACCGGAAAATGAGTTTTTTCCGCAATTCCTGCGTAACTGGGTTGTGACTATTTTCGTCTATAATTTGAGAAAAATGAGGCGTTTAGAAGGGAGACTCCCCATGGACTGGCTCAAACAAAGCGAAGAAATGGTCAAAATGTGGTCGGAATCACAGCAGAAAATGATGTCCGGTTGGCTTAGCTCGATGAAGACCTTCACCGCGCCGAATACGGCGGGGGTGTGGCACAAGACGCTCGAAACCTGGGAGCGCGCCGTCCAGAACATGCTCGAAACCCAGGCGCAGTGGGCGCGCCTGTGGGCCGGGAGCGTCACCGCAACGAAGGGCGTTTCGCAGGAAACGATTCAGGGCGTGGCTCAGGTGAAGGAACTCACCGAGCAGTGGGTCGCCTTTCAGCAGGACCTCTGGCAGCGCTGGTTTGAGATGGCGCGGCAGGTGAACCTGACCGGTACGCCGGAGTCGGTGTTCCAGGTCTGGCAGGAATCGCTGCAAAAGGCCATGACCGCTCAGCAGGAGTGGGTGAAAACCTGGATGGCTGCGCAGCAAAAACAGCAGCCAAAGGAGTGACCGGCGTGGATTGGACCGAGCAAGCCGGAAACATGATGAACGCCTGGGCCGACGCTCAGCGCCAGTGGTGGGAAAACTGGCAGACTGTGGCCGGTATGAGTGCTGAAACCGCGAATCCGGTCGAACCGGCGGTGCGGATATTCACCCAGTGGCAGAGTTTGATCCAGGAATCCATGCGCGGCTGGACTGGCGCTGGTGCAGGCCGCGATCCGGTCATGCGGCAGGTGGCGGATCAATTTATTGCCAGCCAGTCCGCTATGATGAAATTCGTCGAACTGCTGTCCAATGCCTGGACGGACCTCGCGCCCAGGATGGCAGCCGGTGAGGATTGGCAGGCCGCGCTGCTGGCGACGATGAACCGCGTGCGGGAACAGTTTACCGGCACGACCGGGGCCGCCCAGGATATGGGCGCGCTGTGGTCGCTCTATATGGACGAATGGGGGCGGCTGAGCCGGTTGTGGGCCGAGCCGTTCCAGCGTGTACCCTGGACCGGCGCGGCAGGTTTGACCGGGACCGGGGGCGATCTGGGCGACGTGATCGAACTGACCAACCTGTATTGGGACGCCTTCGAGCAGTCGTTTGGTGCGCTGCTGGAATCGCCGGGGTTGGGTTATAACCGCGAGCTCAACGAGAAAATTGCGAAGGGGTTCGATAGCTGGCTGGATTTCCGCCGCGCCAGCGCCAGTTATCAGGCAAAACTGGCCGACGTGTGGGCCGAGGCGTTTGAGCAGTTGGTGCGCGAAATGGCCGATCTCGCCGAAAAAGGTAAGATGGTAGACAGCGTGCGCGAACTGATGCTGCTGTGGGGTCAGGTGGCGGATCGCGTGTTTGTCGAGACGTTCCGCACCGACGAATACGTCCGAGTGCAGGGCGAATTTCTGAACGCGGCAATGGCCTACCGCATCGAACGGCGCGCGATCATGGAAGTGCTGCTGAACCTCTACGATCTGCCCACCCGCAGCGAGGTAGACGAAGCGCACCGCAACATCTACGAACTGCGCAAGGAGGTCAAGGCGCTCAAAAAACAGGTGGCCGAACAACAAAAGCCAAAGCGCAGCGCCGCCCCCCGCCGCAAAAAAGCGGCTGGTGCTGTGCCCGCCCCCGCGCCCGAATCC
>JAFGTJ010000215.1 GCA_016934195.1 Anaerolineae bacterium
ATGCTACGCATACGACCTCCATCCGAGACGCTTTTCCTCGCTGACGCTCGTAAAAGCTATGGAGAGGGGGACTTGTCGAGGCGCATAACACGCATCTCCCCCTCTCCAACTGGGTTGGAGAGGGGGCCGGGGGGTGAGGCCGTTTTGGGGAAAGGGGGCTTGTAGGGGCCACTTAGTTCGCCATGCCGGTAACGGATCTGATAACAGAAATGGTACCCTTGTCAAGCACCCATGAGCGTGTTATACTGAGAGTGCCTAGATGAAGACGACGCGAGTGGAAAGTGGGTCCCCCCACTTTTCGTTGTATATAGGCATCGTAATCAGGCATTCCGAACCCTTAGCGAGTCCCTGTAGGGCAGAAACAAAGTACCATGAAGAGTGACTTCAACCTGGCGTTTAACGAAATTGTCGAGATGCGCGCGCTGTCGCCGGAAATTGTCCGCGAGGCGCTGTCGCTGGCGCTGGTATCGGCCTATCGCCGTGACGCCAATATCGGCTCGAACCAGAACGTCGAAGCCTCGATTGATCTGGCCGGTCAGTCCGAAATCCGGCTGGAAAAAGAGGTCGTCGAGACGGTGCAGACTGACCAGACCGAGGTGACGTTGGACGAGGCGCGCCTTTACCACCCCAAAGCCGAAATCGGCGATCTGGTGATGGTTCCGGTCAAGACCGGCGCGAGCTTCGGGCGTATTGCGGCCCAGACCGCCAAACAGGTCATTTTGCAGCGCATCCGTGAGGCCGAGCGCGAGTCGCTGTATGACGAATTCGTGGAACGCGAAGGCGACCTGATCACCGGCACCGTGCAGAGCGTCACGTCCGGCGCGATCACGATCAGCCTGGGACGCGCTGAAGCCGTTATGCCACGTAAAGAACAGATTCCCGGCGAGCGCTACCGTCCTCACGACAAGGTGCGCGCCTATCTCGCCGAAGTGCGCAAAAACAGTCGCGGCCCGCAGATCATTGTCAGCCGCGCCCACAAAAGTATGCTGCGCCGCCTGCTGGAATACGAAGTGCCCGAAATTTATAACGGCCAGGTGGAAATCAAGAACATCGCCCGCGAAGCCGGACACCGCTCGAAGGTGGCGGTTGCCGCGCTGCAAGAAGGCGTGGACCCGGTCGGCGCGTGTGTCGGGATGCGCGGTATCCGTATCCAGAATATCGTCAAGGAACTCAACGACGAGAAAATTGACGTGATCGAGTGGAGCGTGGAACCGGCGGTGTTCATCGCCAAAGCGCTCAGCCCGGCCCGCGTGAGCGATATGCTGCTCGAAGAGGACATCGACACCGGGCGCACCGCGACCGTGATCGTGCCGGATGACCAGCTTTCACTGGCGATTGGGCGCGAGGGCCAGAATGCGCGGTTGGCCGCCAAGCTGACCGGCTGGCGCATCGATATCAAGAGCGTGTCGGAATCGGCGCTGGAGGCGTTCGCGGTGATGGACGAACCGCCGCTGAGCGAACTCAAGGCCAAACAGCCGGACCTGATCGCCGAGATCGAACGCATCATGGAAAAGCGGCAGGCCAACCGGCCCATCCAGCCGGAGGAATTCCGCACCATCACCGATTTCGTCAAGATGGCCGAACGGCGGCTGCTGGATGTGCGTGATGCCGCGCGCGCCAAGCGCCAGACCGCGATGAATACCGTGCGGTCGTTGGTGCCGGATGTGGCGTTCAACATGGCGATCAAGGAACTGGAACTCGACGACGATATCAACAACGCGCTGACCCGCATTGACAACGTGGGCGACCTGATGATCCGGTTGCTGGCCGACGAAGACGCGCTCGAATTGATGCTCAAGCAGGGCGGCGCGGGGGATGACGCGATGGACGCCATTCGCTACGCGCTGGACGATCTGGTTATCCTGCGGCCTCCCGGACTCGAACCGGTGGTTGGGGCCGCGCCGGAACCGGAACCCGAACCGGTCGCAGCCATCGAACCGGAGCCGGAACCGGAGCCGGTGTTTGAGGTGGCGGCGGAAGTCGAGTTCGTCGATCTGGATGAGGAAGTGCTGCCCGCCATCATCGAGCCGGAACCCGAACCGGAACCGGTCGCGGAAGTTGAACCCGAACCGATCCTGCCCGTCGCCGCCGCCCCGGTAGTGCCCAGGCCGCGCCCGGTGGATGCCGACGACGAACTGTTCGACGGGGAAGAAGGCGACGACGAAGAACGCCGCCGTAAGAAGTCCAAAGTCAAGCGCCGCCAGTTGGTCTTTGACGAGGAACGCGGCGAAGTGGTCGCCAAGCGCCAGCGCAAGGGCAGCCGCCGCCGCGAGTCGTGGGAAGACATGATCGATTAGGTCAGGTCGAGCGTTATGGCAAAACAGGGTAAACCGGCCAAACGGCGGCGCGTCCCGCAGCGAACCTGTGTGGTGTGCCGTTCCACCGCCGATAAACGCGGGCTGACCCGGCTGGTCCGCACACCTGATGAGGGTGTGTGGGTCGATCCGACCGGCAAACGCGGCGGGCGCGGCGCGTACTTGTGTGATGATCCTGCCTGTTGGAACCGGGCGCTGGCGGTTGACGTGCTGGCAAAGGCGCTGCGTACCACGCTCACCGAGTCCGACCGGGACCGCATTCGTGCGGCGCACCCGTCTTGGTCCGGCGATACGCGCGAAGATGGGTCGAATGAAGGCGAGTCTGGCGGTGACTAGACGCGCGAAGAATGACCGAAATATCGTAGGGGTCCCCGTGCCGCCATGAAGTAACCATGACCGGCACGCCCACCCCCTACCCAAACCTCTATTATGTTCACTGAAAGGAGGCTAGCGGTTAGGGGCTGCTATCTGGGGGTGCCCGGTGGTGGCTGCAATAACCGCGAGTTCTATGGCCCAACAAAAACAAATTCTCGAAGTACCCGATTTTATCACTGTCCGCGAGTTGGCCGATCTGATTGAAGCCAGCCCGATTGAGGTGATGAAAGAACTCATCAGCAACGGGATCATGGCGTCGATCAACCAACAGATCGACTTCGATACGGCGGCTATTGTCATCGACGGGATGGGCTTTGAAGCGCGCCCCGTTCGCCCGCCCGAACCGGAAGCGTCCGAAGAGAAGCGGACCGGCCCGCAGTGGCGCAAGCTCTACGAGGGCCAGGACCCCGATTCGATGGTGGTCCGCCCGCCGGTCGTGACCGTGCTGGGACACGTCGATCACGGCAAGACCTCGCTGCTGGATGCGATCCGCCATACGAAGGTGCAGGTCGGCGAAGCGGGCGGCATCACGCAGCATATCGGCGCGTACCAGATTACACACCAGGGCCGCGTGATCACGTTCTTGGATACACCCGGTCACGAAGCTTTTACCGCCATGCGGTCACGCGGGGCGCAAGGGGCCGATATCGCGGTGCTGGTGGTCGCGGCGGACGACGGCGTGATGCCCACCACCCGCGAAGCGCTGGCCCACGTCCGCGCCGCGAATGTGCCGGTCGTGGTCGCGCTCAACAAGATCGACCGTTCCAACGCCAACCCGGACCGGGTCAAGCAGCAGTTGTCCGAAGACCTGGGGCTTGAACCGGACGAGTGGGGCGGATCAACGCTGGTTGTTCCCGTCAGCGCCATTACCGGCGAGGGCCTGGACGACCTGCTGGAAGCGGTCCTGCTGGTGACCGATTCAACCGACATACGCGCCAATCCCAACGCCGCCGCCGCCGGGACGGTGCTCGAAGGCCGGATGCACACCGGGCGCGGCCCGGTAGCGACTCTGCTGGTGCAAAATGGCACGCTGCGCACCGGCGACGTGGTGATCGCAGGGCTGGCGCACGGGCGTATCAAGCGCATGTTTGACGAACACGGCGCGGTGATCACCGAAGCCGGGCCATCGGTGCCGGTATCGGTGATGGGCCTGGACGAGCCGCCCCACGCCGGGGATATGTTCGAGGTGAGCAAGGGCATCAAGGACGCCCGCGTCACGACCGAAATGCGCCGCCTGGAACAGGACGAGGCGCAAACGGTCGCGCCCGTCGCGCTGTCGTTGGAAGACATTTTCGCGCGTTTCCAGGCCGGTGAAGCCAAAGAACTGCTGCTGATCATCAAAGTGGATGTGGACGGGTCGTTGGAGCCGGTCGTGAACTCGGTGGAAAACCTGGAAGTCCAGGGACTCAAGGTGCGCGTGCTTCATGCGGACGTGGGCGAAATCACCGAAAATGACGTGAACCTGGCGTCGGCCTCCAGCGCGGTTATCCTGGGCTTCAACTCGCATCCCGATCCGGCTGCCGCCCGTTCCGCCGAATCGCTGGGCGTCGAAATCCGGTCCTACAACATCATCTACAAGCTGATCGAGAGCGTCGAACTGGCGCTGCACGGTCTGCTGGAACCGGAATACGCCGACCGGGTGATCGGGGTGGCGGAAGTGCGGCAGCTTTTCCGCGTGCCGCGCATCGGTTTTATCGCCGGGTCGTATGTGCTGCAAGGCACCATTCGCCGCAACGCGAAGGCGCGCGTCAGGCGCAAATCCGAGGTGTTGGCCGAGGGCCTGAACGTGAGCAGCCTCAAGCGCTTCGAGGAAGACGTGCGCGAGGTCCGGCAGGATTTCGAGTGCGGGATCGGGTTGAGCAACTTCGACAATTTCGCGGAAGGCGACCACATCGAGTTCTACGTGCGCGAGCGGGTGAATTAGGTGGGGCAAGCTGTCAGCGTTTAGCGGTCAGCCGTTAGCATTCAGCATAGAGCAGCACCAACCAGTACGGAACCGTCAGGGCCAGGAGATCGTGTTCCTGGCCTTGTTGTTGTGAAGGGACGACATCATGAGCAGCATCAAACAGGACCGCGCCGCGAAACTGATCATGGAGATCATCAGCAACCTGTTGATGGTCGAAGTGACCGACCCGGCGCTGCAAAGCGTCACCGTAACCGACGTGAAGGTGGACCGCGAGATCGAATACGCGGACGTCTACGTGCATTCACTGGACGATGAATCCGAGGTGATGCCGGGGTTGGAACGCGCCAGCGGTTTTTTGCGGCGCGAACTGGCCGCCCGGACCCGGTTCCGCCGCACGCCGGTTTTGCATTTTCACTGGGACGTGGTGGTTGAGCACGCCCAGCGGATCGATGAACTGCTGGATTCACTGGATATTCCACCGGAGGATACGCCGGATACAGCATCGAGCGATACACCGGATAACGCTCCTGACGGAGAGGATGCCTCAAACATTGATGAAGCTTGAGTGGGAAAAAGCAACCGAACTCGTCCGGCAGGCCGGGCGTATCCTGGTCCTGACGCACGTCGGGCCGGACGGGGACGCCATCGGCTCGATGATGGGATTGGCGCACACGCTGCGCGACATGGGCAAGCACGCGATCACGGCGGTGGACGGCGGCACGCCGGACGATCTGGCCTTTATCCCCGGTTCGCCCGACGCCTACGCCGAACTGCGGGC
>JAFGTJ010000216.1 GCA_016934195.1 Anaerolineae bacterium
GTGGACGTACAGCTTGGCCTGGAAACCGATGATCGCGTCGAGATCGTCAGCGGCGTGGACGAAGGCGACGTGGTGATCGCGCCCTAGCGGAGAGGAAGACAGTATGGCCGCCCATAATGCTAATGGCAGCGCCAATCACAATGGCAATAACAGCGCCCATAAGAACGGGGTCAGCAAAAACGGCACCGCCACCGCCTACATCAACTGTAAAAACATCGTGCGGGCGTACACCGTTGGCGATCACGAGATCGTAGCGCTGCGCGGGATCGACTTCACCATGACGCGCGGCGAAATGGTGGCGATTGTCGGGCCGAGCGGCGCGGGCAAAAGCTCGCTGCTGAACCTGCTCGGCGGACTGGATACACCGACGGCGGGGCGGCTGACCGTTGGGGATTTCAACCTGATCGACCTCAAGGGACACAAACTGGCCGACTACCGGCTGACCCAGGTGGGATTTGTGTGGCAGCAGGTAGGACGCAACCTGCTCCCGCACCGATCCGCGCGGCGTAACGTAATGCTGCCGATGATGCTGGCCGGGACCGGCTGGCGCGTGCGCCGTCGCCGTGCCAACGAACTGCTTGACGCGGTGGGCATGAGCGATCACGCGCACAAACGGCCCACGCAGCTTTCCGGCGGGCAGCAGCAGCGTGTAGCGATTGCGGTCGCGCTGGCGAATCATCCCCAACTGCTGCTGGCCGACGAGCCGACCGGCGCGCTCGATCACCAGAGCGCGATCCAGGTACTGAAGTTAATCGCCGATCTGCGCGAACGCTATGGGCTAACGATCCTGATGGTGACGCACGATATGGAAATGGCCGCCTTCGCGGATCGCACGCTAACTCTGCGCGATGGCGCATTGGGCCAGGATTTGACGCACAGCACGCAGGAAGCGCCGCCGGTCCTTGATCCCGAAGGGCGGATTCAACTGCCCGCCGCCGTGCGCTCCCACCTGGACGAAGCGGCGCGAATCGCGGTCGAAATCCGGCCCGAAGGAATCTTGCTGCGCCCGGAACACGACGCAGAAGAAGATACCGATGCCGTGTTACAGGACATTCTGCCGCACAAAAACGGTCATAAACCCCGGCGGCGCGGGCTGCGGCGGTTCTTGCGTAACGGACAACCAAAGCAAGAGGAGACACGCTCATGAAAGACGAATTGAGTGTGAAGGTGCGCGGCGTCGAACGCAGTTTCGGCAGCCTGGATGTGCTGTGTGGCGTTGATCTGGATGTGCATGTGGGTGAACTGGTGGCCCTGTATGGCCCTTCCGGGAGCGGCAAAACCACGCTGATCAACCTGATCGGCGCGCTGGACCATCCCAACGCGGGCAGCATTGAAGTGATGGGGCAGGATATCACGCGGCTGAGCGACGGTCGGCGCGCAAAACTGCGCCGTAAGAGCATCGGCTTTATCTTTCAAAGTTCAACCTTGCTGCCGACCTATTCGGCAGTTGAAAATATCGATCTGGCGCTGCGGCTGCCCCGGTTGGGCTATTTCGAGCGGCGGCGGCGCGCGCGGGCAGCATTGGCGGCGGTCGGACTCAGTCCCTGGGCCGATCACATGCCGGAGGAACTGAGCGGCGGTCAGCGCCAGCGGATCACCATCGCGCGCGCGTTGGCCCTGCAATCAAAGGTGATCCTGGCCGACGAACCGACCAGTGGGATTGATATGGTTGCCACGCGCCGCATCCTGGCCTTGTTTCGCGGAATCGCGGCGGCTGAGAATACGACGTTCGTAATTGTGACCCACGATCCGTTGATCGTGGGATTTGTGGATACGGTATACGACCTGCTGGACGGTAAAGTAATCCGGCGTATGGCTGAACGGGAGAATGAGGCATGTTTAGAACTATTGGGAAATTGATGGTCGCCGTGATTCTGGTGCTCGGATCGATTGGGATTGGGGCAATATTTTCCTATCATGGATCGTCGGGGGACGAGGATACATCGCTGGCATTGTCCGAGCCGGTATTATCTGAATCAATGCAGTCTGAGCCGGATCAGGCATCCGAACCGGACGCGCTGCCAGACTCGCTGGTTGTGCCGGTAACGGTGATTCCCGCCGAAAACCGGAGCGTGATCCTGGCGACGGTCACGCCGCCGCCGAGTGCAACGCCGACGCTGCTGCCGCCGCCAACGTTCGAGCCGCCGACGGCTACACCAACACCCCCACAGGTTCCCAGCGTGACCCCGACGCCGACAACCAGTATCAACGTCTCGATACCGGGACTGAACGGCGCGGAATCACCCACGCCTACCTCGACACCGGGCTGTGAGCCGCGCGAGGATTGGGCGCTGACCTATACCGTGCAGTTCGACGACGCGCTGAGCGCCATCGCGGACCGGTACGGGGTGTGGGTGGACGAACTGGCCGAGGGAAACTGCATCACCGACAAAAACCTGATCACGGTCGGGCAGGTGCTGCGCGTACCGGGAGACGCACACCCTTATGTGCCCGAAGTCGAGTGCGTGGCCTGGGAAGTCATGACGCCGTTCAACGGCTCGGTCACGGTGCCCGCCGACGGCACAATCACGTTCAACTGGCGGGGTCCGCTCGCGCCGATCAACCTGATCCGCATTTTCCTACCGGACGGGTCCACTTACGAACGAGTAATCGAACTACGTCAAAATGAAACGATCAACCTGAATGACTTCCTGGCACAAGCAGGCACCTATACCTGGTACGTGTACCCGCTGGATCGTGGTTTCCAGCAGATCGACTGTATAGAAGGCGGTCCCTGGACGTTTACTAAGCCGATATCTTCCACCCCGACTCCCACGGCGGCAGCAGGCAGCACCAGCAGCGGCGGGGGATTTTAAGAACGAAAACCGTAGGGGCGTATGGCATAGGTTCGCGTCTGACGCCCCTATCTGATGGCTTGCAGTACAATACAGCATAACATGGCAGCAGGGTAATGGAGTAGCACGATGAACACCACGTTTTTCCGGCAAAGGATTCCGATGAACCAACACTCAATTCAGTGGCGGCTGCCGCTGACCTACGCCGGAATTGCGTTGTTAACGGCGGTAGCGCTGGCGAGCCTGCTGTTGTTCACGCTGAACAACTACTATGACCGCCAGGAACGCCGATACCTGGCAGCCAGCGCGCGCGCGCTGGCCGGGCAGACCAGCCGGATGTATGCGGATCAAGTACCCTCGGAGGATATCCAGGCAGCGGTTAGCCTGTTCGCGTTTCTGGCCCAGGCGCGGGTGCGATTGCTGGATGAAACCATGCAAGTCACCGCCGACTCTGGATCGATTCACGACCAACCCCAGGTTGCTGTCAATTTTATCAGGGCACAGGACCCCAATAATGAACAACGGTGGCCCTACCTGAGCCTGCGGGACAACGAACCAGCGCCCATCCCCCCACCGTCTGAGCAGGAACCGGGCGGCTATTACTTAGGGGGACGGCGCGGTCCTTTTGGAGAGTTTGTGGCCGATGGGACCGCCCCCGGCGACTATTCCGACCAGCGGGTCACAGTGCCAATCTATGGGATGGATGGCGAGACAGTAGCCTACCTGGAACTGTCCGAAGGTCCCGCCTTTGGCAACGAAATCGTGGCAGACGTGGCAGAAAACGGCATGGTGGCCGGGGCGATTGCGGTCCTGATCGCAATCCTGGCGGGCATGGTAATCAGCCGCAATATCAGCAGGCCGGTGCTGGCGCTGGCCGAAGTCACCCGTCAGATGGCCGACGGCGACCTGACCGCGCGCGTCGAATTGGAGCGGCGCGACGAATTGGGACTGCTGGCAAAATCGTTTAACACGATGGCCGCGCGCGTCGAGGCCACCGTGAGCACGCTCCGGCGGTTTGTGACCGATGCCGCGCACGAGATCAACACGCCGTTGACCGCGCTGCGCACCAATCTGGAACTCACCATTGGAGATGACATGTCCGATCCGGCTCGGAATGATATCCAGCAGGCGCTCACCGAATTGACCCGGTTAGAACGATTAACACACGGCTTGCTGGTATTGGCCCGGCTGGAAGCGCCGGACGTGGTACACCAGCATTCGCCAGTGGATATCACCGCTCTGTTACGCCAGATGCACGAACGGTACGCTTCCCGCGCCGAACAGAACGCGATCACGTTGCAGGTAGAATTACCGGACGAGCCGGTCGTGATCCAGGCGGACCGCGAGCAAATCATACGGCTGTTGGATAACTTGCTGGATAATGCGCTGAAATTCACGCCGTCAGAAGGGCGCGTGATACTGGGGCAGCGTGTCGAAGCGGAGATAAATACCATGCACCTATGGGTTCAAGATTCCGGCATCGGCATCCCTGAAAACGATTTGCCTGAACTATTCAGCCGCTTTCACCGGGGCCGCAATGCAGCGGCGTTTCCCGGCAATGGGTTGGGACTGGTCATTGCCAAAGCTATTGTAGAAGAGCATAACGGCCAGATCAACGTGGATAGTCGCGGGCAGGGCACCCGCTTCACGGTCAGTCTGCCACTGGGGGAACAAAACTCATGATGACCCATCATTTACTGTTGGTAGAAGACGATCCCGGTATCGCGGGCAGTCTGCAAACGGCCCTGATCCGCGAAGGTTACAGTGTACACTGGAAGGTGGAAGGCAAGGCAGGCGTCCTATATGCCCGCGACCATACACCCCACCTCATTATTCTGGACGTGCGCCTGCCAGACGGTTCCGGGTTTGACTTCTGCCGCGAAATGCGGACGCTCGGTGTGCGCCAGCCGGTGATCATGCTCACCGTGCAGTCCGAGGAATTGGACAAAGTGATCGGCCTGGAAATGGGCGCGGACGACTACATCACCAAGCCGTTCAGCCTGCGCGAGCTGCTCTCGCGAATACGCGCGCATTTGCGGCGCGCCTACGGAGAATATGCGCTCAGCGACAGCGACATGCTGTACGCGGGCGATCTGGTAATCGACCGGCAGCGGGGTAAAGTGCTGCGCGGCGACGATGTGATCAACGTGACACCGACCGAACTACGGCTGCTCACCTACCTGGCGCAGCACCCCAACCAGGTTCTCAGCCGGGGACAGATTCTCGATGCCGTATGGGGTTACGAAAACACGCCCGATACTGAGCAGGTTGTTACCGTGAATATCCGCCGCCTGCGCGAGAAAGTCGAGTTTGATCCGGGCAACCCCATGTTGGTGCTTACTGTGCCGGGCATTGGGTACAAGCTTGTGAATTAATGCGCCCTCCACCTGATATCCTGGCGAGGGCGCATGTTTTCGCGCTAGGAGAGGGTCAGGGCCACGACCGATTTGGCCGGGAGCACAATCTTCAGGTCGCTGCCGTTTAACGCTGCGCCATCGAATGGCACGGGCCGGACCGCTTCCGGCGCTTCGAACGTATTGACGGCGTTCATGGTTTCGCCAGTCAACACGCGCCCGGTCACACCCGTGATCGCTGCTCCTGGTAGATGACAGCTTAGTTCTGCCGGTTTATTGGGGTTCAGGTTGCATACAGTAAGGAGTATTTCGCCTGAAGCGTTCCGCGAAGCCGATGCGCTAACCGCAGGGATTGCCGCATCTCCCGAAGCGTAATCCTCGCTTTGCAGCACAAGGGGCAGCAGGGTCGCCCCCTGGTGGCCCTTGAACATCTCAAACATATGGTAGGTCGGCGTGAGAATCATGTGTTCGCCTTCCGTCAATACCATCGCCTGGAGCACGTTTACGGTTTGCGCGATGTTCGCCATGTGAACGCGATCACAATGATTGTGGAAAACATGCAGCGTCACACCAGCCAGAACCGCGTCGCGCAGCGTGTTTTGCTGGTACAAAAAGGCCGGATTTGTGCCCGGTTCGACGGCGTGCCAGGTTCCCCATTCATCAACGATCAGGCCAACCCGCTTATCAGGATCGTAGCGATCCATGATGGCGCTGTGCTGGCTCAGGATGGTGTCCATGAACAGGGCTTTTTTTAATAAGGTGAACCATTCGGATTCATCAAACTGTGTGGCCGGTTTTTTGTCTTCCCACTGGATTAAGCTGTAATAATGTAACGACAGGCCCTCCATGCGTGCTGCCGCTTCCCGCATGAGCACCTCGGTCCAGTGATAATCCGTGTCATGCGGGCCACCGGCGATCCGGTACAACGCAGAATTGTTAAAATTACGGCAATACGTGGCGTAGCGTTTGTACTCGTCCGCATAGTATTCTGCGCGCATATTGCCGCCGCAGCCCCAGTTTTCGTTGCCAACACCCCAGTAGGTAATGGCCCAGGGTTCGTCCTGGCCGTTGGCGCGCCGTTCATTGGCTAATGAACTGTCTCCGGCAAAGGTCAAATACTCCAACCAATCCCGCATCTCCTGCACGGTGCCGCTGCCCACATTGCCGCAAATATACGGCTCACAACCCAGTTGATCGCACAAATCCATGAATTCATGGGTGCCAAAATGATTGTTCTCGACCACATTACCCCAGTGGGAATTGATCCAGCGTGGGCGATTTTCTTTCGGGCCGATGCCATCCCGCCAATGATAATCATCAGCGAAACAGCCGCCCGGCCAACGCAAATTGGGAATATTGATGTGTCGCAACGCTTCCACAATATCATTGCGAATGCCGCGTGTGTTCGGGATCGGGCTGTCCTCGCCGACCCAAATACCGTCATAGATACAGCGCCCCAGGTGTTCGGCGAAGTGGCCGTAAATGTGGCGATTGATGGTTCCCGCGTTCCCGTCAACGTGGATTGTGATCCGGTTCATGATTGCTCCTGTTCGATGGCGGCTGGCCGCTGTTGTGCGGCACGAATCCGTGCCATGTCAAATTTGACCCGACGATCATAAGTATAGATACCATTCTGTTCCTGCAAAATATCCGTCAACTGCGTATAGCAGTAGCCGAACATATTCTGATCATCCAGCAAAATGGCGCAAAGACGTTCAAAGCGTTCATAGAACTCCTCAATGGTTTTAGGACGATCCCCATATCCCCAGGAATCTTCCCCTTCTTTGACCTCCGGGTTCCACCAGATACCACCAAACTCACTTACAAAATAGGGCTGGCTGCGATAGGGGATCGACCAATCCATCGTGCCCACAAATTGTTCCGGCAGCCCCCAGCTATCCGGTCCGTTGACATAGGGTTTATCGTCCGCCAGTCCCGCGTGACGTTTGGCGAAGGCAGCCGGGTCCTGGGTGTAATCGTGGCTGTCATAGATATCGGCATCAGGGACCCGGTGCGAGTACCCGGAGGCGTCCAAAACCGGGCGGGTACGGTCCGCTGCCTTCGCTGCCAGGTACATTCCGTGTGTAACATCGTCCAGAACGGTAATATCGCCGGTTATCGCCTGCCAGGTTTCATTGAGCGGACACCAACCAATAATAGCGGGATGCGAATAATCCCGCGCCAGCACTTCCAGCCACTCGGTAATATAGGCTGCATTCGGTTTTTGGTGATCCGCATTCAAGGGACCTTCCCAATTGCATCCCCAGTCGCCAAATTCACCCCAAACAATGTAGCCCAGTTTATCGGCGTGGTACAGGAATCGTTCTTCAAACACTTTTTGGTGCAGGCGCGCGCCGTTGAAACCCGCCGCCATGCTGAGTTCAATATCTTCACGCAAGGCTTCATCGCTCGGCGCGGTCATGATGCCGTCGGGATAGTATCCCTGGTCCAGGACAAGCCGCTGGAAGACCGTTTTGCCGTTGAGTTTGACCGCTTTGCCATCAATACAAACACTGCGCAACCCGGCGTAACTGGTCGCCTGATCGATCACCGTGCCGTCAGCATCAAGCAAGGTAATCGCCAAGTCATACAGGTGCGGGTCTTCAATCGACCACAAACGGAGCCGGTCATCTGGAATGGCGAGGGTCAGGCGCGGCGCCAAATCGACATCAGCCCGGCATTCAGCGGCGACAACTTCGCCTTGTGCGTCGGACAGCGTGGCTTTCAGCCGCAAACCGGATTTGCTGCGTGATAAGGGCTGTTCAAGGTAAAACACACCGTTGGCGACATCCGGCGTAATGCGGGGGCGGCGCAGCGCATAGTCGGGGATCGGCTCCATCCAGACTGTTTGCCAGATGCCGGTTGTACGCACATACAAGGCCCCCAATGGTCCCCACTGCCGCGATTGTTTACCACGCGCTTGCGGTTGGCGATGGCTGTCCCTGGCACGCAGGACAATGGTTGCTATGTCTCCCGGCGCAGCAACACCGTGCAGATCGCATGTGAACGAGGCAAACCCGCCGCGATGACGACCTACTTCGGTGCCATTCACCCAAACTGTCGTGTCATAATCCACTGCCTGGAAGTGCAGCAAGACCCGTTTGTCACCCCATTCTCTGGGAACAATCACGTCGCGCCGGTACCAGACCGCATTGTGGTAATTATGGTCTTTAATACCGGAGAGTTTTGACTCAGGGCAAAACGGCACGGTGATTGTGCCGTTCAAATCACGTTCTCTAAGACCGCGTTCAAGACCGCTGTCACTGGCGTCAATCTCAAACTGCCATTGACCATTCAGGCAAAGCCAATCATGGCGGACGAACTGCGGGCGAGGGTATTCAGCACGAGGAATAGCCATGAAGAAACCTCCCTACCTCAAATAATAAACTGCCATCAGCACGGAGGATTCTTTCTGGACCTCATGCTGATTCTCTTATAATCAGTTTCAAAGAGCTTTCGATGACACGGCGTGTTTCCGAGCCGCGACCTTCAATCCGATCAAACAGGGCTTCGGCCACTTTTCGCCCGATATCCCTGGGATGCTGGGCAATCGTGGTCAGCTTGGGGCGAATCATGGTCGCTTCTCGAATGTTATCAAATCCCATGACGGCCACATCACCAGGAACCGATAACCCGGCGTCTTGCAACTCCAGAATAGCGCCGATAGCCATCAAATCATTGAGCGCGAAAATCGCCGAGGGCAATTTGCCGGTTTTTAGCAAATTCTCTATCGCCAACCGCCCGCTCTCCGGGGACCAATCTCCTTGCATCAGGAAATCAGGATCGAGCGTCATGCCTGCTTCTTCAAGCGCGCGTTGGAAACCACGCCAACGCCTGGGGCTGGGGGGATATTCAGGTGCCACCCCCAGATAACCAATGGAGTCGTACCCACGTTCGGAAATCAGCCAACTGGTTGCTTCAAAGGTTGCCCGTTCATCATCTGCATAAACAACATCGACAGCGGGATGGTTGACATGCTGCCCCAATACCGCAATCGGTGTATTGGTGATGGTGATCAGATCGTCCAGGTCTTCATAGGTGAGATGCTGCGGCACCATGATCACCCCGTCCACCGGCCTGCGCATGACAGCTTCGCAGAACCGCTTCTCATTTTCATAGTCGTGGTCGCTGCTGGCAATCAGCATGTCATAGTCGTGTAACTGGGCAACGGCCTGAACTTCCTGAGCGATGAGGTGATAAAAACTGCTGGTAATATCCGCTATCAGCAGCGAGATCATCTGGGTGCGCTGAGTCCGAAGACTGCGCGCGGTCATGTTGGGACGGTACCCCAATGCCTTGACCGCCGCGAAAACCTTGTCTCGGGTTTTTTTGCTAACCGGAATCGACGTTTTGGTATTGTTCAGGACGCGAGACACCGTCGGCTGGGACACCCCGGCAAGCCGCGCAACATCTTGCATCGTTGCCGGCCCACTTTGATCATTTTTGTCTGATGTCATTATTATGATGTCCCCGTTCTACGATAGAGTCGCTTTCCCCAATGATACCCAGATTCAGGCCATTGGACAGCCCTAAAGCGCTGCGGTTATTATCATCGACCATTTTGATGACAGAATTACTCTGACCATAGCGCCGGGGCACTGCTCATTCGAGTGGCGTCAGAGAAGGCCATCCATCCTCATCCCACATCAGCGGCGCAATACGCAGCGTCTCAACGCCACCATTGTCAGCGTCATAAGCGTGATGCACTATATATTCGACGTCACCATCTTGCAGGATGGCATTATGTCCCGGACCGCGCCAACGCAGGGTGGGGAAAGTAACCTGAGTGCCACCTCCATCCATCAGATCGACCCCATCCCGATCAACATAGGGGCCGGTTACAACCGCTGAACGCCCAACACGCACATGATACGTGCTATCGGCACCCCGACAGCAGAAGTCAAAGGAGACAAACAGGTAATAGAAATCCCCTTTGCGGATGATGAACGGGGCTTCAACTGCACCGCTATTCTCGGTGCGGCGGGCCAGCGAATAGAGTGTTTCATCTTCTTCGGATAGTTTGCCGGTTTCATAGTCGAGGCGGCGCATTTTGATACCGCTCCAAAAACTGCCGAAAGACAGCCAGGGAACGCCGTCGGCATCAATGATTACATTCGGATCAATGGCATTGTAATTATTAGAACGGACTGATTCGATTACCAATCCCTCGTCTACCCACTCGTAGTCTTCCGACTCCGCATTGAGCGTCACGTTAGTCGCCAGACCGATCACGGAACGATTGCTGCCGAAGGTGGATACGGAATAGTAGAGGTGGAATTTATCGTTGAAATAGGATATGTCCGGTGCCCAGATATCATTGTTGGAGCCGGGAACCATTTCTCGGGTCCATGCAGGGGCGTCGGCAGGATCAAATACACTGGAAGGAGAAGGGCTTTCCCAATTGAGCAGATCGGATGATTTGCGAATGTAAATGCCCCCGTGAGTGGAAAAGGTATAGTATGTGTCATCTGCCTTGATGATCACTGGATCGTGTATTTGCCTGACCGAACCTGTCAACTCAAGATACATGAATGCGTCCTCAGCAGGTAGTGGTTCTGGAACTTCCGTCAACCCTACGAATTCTTCAATAAACGTGGCATCTTCGCGCGCAGCAAGCGGCGATTCGTCGGTCAACGCTACCAGCGCGAGAGTGCCAAACTGTCTGCCAATATACATGCCGGGTTGGTTATACGACTCAAACGAAATACCGGCTTCGTCAGCGAGTCCCGGCCTCAGGTACCAGGTGGTATCGGCAGCGAAATCGTCTGAATTATTATTGGCATGGAAGTAAAGCGCGTTTCCCTGATGGCGCAAATAATACCCGGTCAAAGTGGTGATAGATACCGCGTCTGGATCGGCTAATCCAGGTACAATCAGGAACTGGGCCTCATCCGCATCCCCTGACCCCAACTGAACATAAGATCCGCTGTAGCTGATATAGCGCGCAGTGCGACTATAGGATCTAAACTTTGAAGCCACCAAGATAGGATCAACGCCCTCATCACCGGAAGGCGCAGCGATTTCTTCTGTGGTTGAAACCGGCACGCCAAAATTCGGTGTACCATCCTCGTTCCAGGTGAATTTCTGAACGCGAGTCGTGCGTCCCTGATCACAAGCCCCACTTACCGAATCATTTGCATGATAGACGATCCAATTTTCCGTACCATCTGGCGAACGGAAAAACCCGTTGTGACCTGGGCCAAAGACACCATTTTCATCGGATCGTTGAAAAACCGGTTCTGGATTTTTGTCCCATGAATCGGCGCGCAGTGGATCGTCACCGTTGTAGATGAGCATACCCAACTTGTAATCAGGCGTGGCGCAATAACTGGCGGAGTAGACAATGAAGATATCGTCATCGTGATAGAGCGCGACCGGCCCTTCGTTAACATTGAGTCCCCTACGCTCCCAATCAAATTCCGGCTCCGAGATTAGCACGCGCGGACCACTGAGCGTCCATGGATCGCTCATCGGTGCGATGAACAACGACTGGTTATTGCCCACCCACGATGAAAACAGAAAATACAGCGACTCATCTATTTTGAGAATACTACCATCAATCGCCCAGACATCGTTTTGCGGATCGAAGAGGCGGCCCTTGTACGTGTAGGGTCCCATCGGATCGGTTCCGGCGCTTTCCAGCACATGGGTATGCTGGTTATCCAGCGTTCCCGACGTACCAGCCGAATAATAGAAATACCAGCGTGGGCCATGCGGTCCATCCAACAGGTAAAACTCCGGGGCCCAAAAGTTGCAGCAGCGCGCGGGATCAGTTTCAGCGTAAATCTGGACCGGCATGGCTGTTTTCAGACCCGCCAGTGTAGGGGAGGAGCGCATAAGCCATTCAGACCCCCCGGTGGTGGTGGCGAGGTAATAGTTCCCCTCGTAGTATGTCAGCCAGGGATCAGCGCCACCATAAGAATTCAGTGGATTACGCAGAATGCCGGGTTCACCTTCACCAGATTGGGCGTAGATGGCCCCACCGGCAATCACCAGCAGACACACAGCCAACCCAATTGCGAGCAAAAACGGTAACGGTTTTCTCATTATAGCATCACCTCAATTACCGTGAACGAGAGCGGCGGCAGCTCAAGCAGGGCGCTCTGCCCGTCTAGCGCAGGGGCGGCGATCTGTGTTGCTACCACCCGGTTAGGATTCTCGAAACTGTTGAACGCCTTCGGATCGGTGCCCGAAAGCTGGTGTGCCGCGCTGATGCTTTTGGGTGTACAGTCTTGCCAGTGCAGTTCCACCGGCAAACGCTCGGTCTGGCTGCGGTTGACAATAAAAATCGCCTGCGTGTTGTTGGCGGCATCGTAAGATGAGGACACGTCCAAAAGCGGCATATCACCGAACTTTTTCGTCTGGTAGGTCGGTCCTATGACGTTGACATCCAGGGCGACTCCGGCTGCCAACCGGCTGAACAGCAAGAGCGGATAATAGGTTGCGTGTTTGAGAAGCGCATCGCGGGTTGTCAGAATCGGTGAAATGACGTTGACAATCTGGGCAAGGCAGGCGATTTTCACCACGTCCGACTTACGCAGGAACACGTTCAGCCATTGGGCCACTACCAGCGCATCTTCAAGATTGTAGACTTC
Source organism: Anaerolineae bacterium (assembly GCA_016934195.1). GTDB lineage: Bacteria > Chloroflexota > Anaerolineae > Aggregatilineales > Aggregatilineaceae > JAFGTJ01. Next base: position 12,745 of record JAFGTJ010000216.1, read on the forward strand.
CTCGCTGAGATGCGGGGCTTCCGTCCACTGACCGTCACCACTGCGATCCTTGTACCAGACATTCCATTCGTCCCATGATAGATAGACGTCATGCGTTGAACGGCGTTTGGCTTTGACGTACCGCAGCACGCCGGTTAGCGTATCGACAAATTCTTCCAGTTCGGCGCTCAGCGCGAGATAGCTGCTGGTATCACCATCCCAGTTCCCCGCGTAATAGTGCATCGAATGATAATTGACCTGTTCCCAACACAATTCCAGAGCCACGCGATCCCACTCAGGATACGTCGGCATCTCGGAGTGGGAGGACCCGCAGAGGATGAGTTGGACGGACGAATCATGCCAACGCATCATTTGGGCGGCTTCGCGGGCTTTTTTCCCGTATTCCACCGCGTCCAGATGCCCAATCTGCCAGGGACCATCCATCTCATTCCCCAGGCACCAGTATTTGACGCCGTGTGGTTCCTGGTACCCGTGTGATGCCCGTAAATCAGCGAACTGTGTGCCAACCGGCGCGTTGCAGTATTCAATGAGGTTAGCGGCATCCTGGATGGTGCCGGTTCCCATATTGGCGGCCAACATTGGCTCCGCGTTGATCGTCTTGCAAAACTCGATGAATTCGTTCGTGCCAAACTGGTTCGTCTCAATCGACTTCCAGGCCAGATCACGCCGCCGAGGACGTTGGTCACGCGGGCCGACACCATCCAACCAGCGATATCCGCTCAAAAAATTGCCGCCCGGATAACGCATTGAGCGGAAGTTCAGTTCTTGCAGCACCGCCAGCACATCGCTCCGCAGCCCGCGTTCGTCGGCGTGGGGCGATTGGGGATCGTAGATACCTTCATAGATACAGCGCCCCATATGCTCGGCAAATCCGCTAAACACCAGTGGCGATATCGGACTGATCTGGCGGTTCGTATCGAGATAAATATCGGCTTTTGACAATTGAGACATGGTATTAACCCACCCTTTTCAAGTCAATTTTTGTCGAGTAGAGACAGTAGTTGGTACGTTTTCTGGCAAAGCTAGCAGTAGGCACGCCCTGACCGGAACTCGTGCTATGTTGTTGGATCTGATCAGCCGACACCAAGCCACCGGCCTGATTTTGATGTTGCAGCTAATTGGGAACTACCGCCCGGCCATCCCGGTCATCGTCACCCCCTGGATTATCCGGCGCTGGAAGATAATATAGACGATCAAAATCGGGATCGTTGATAGGGTTGCTCCGGCCAGGATCATTGGACGATATTGGCCTGCGTAGGACTGGTTGAGAATCGATAACCCAACCGGCAGCGTGCGCGTTTCCAGACTGTTCGTAACGATGAGCGGCCAGAACAAGTCATTGTAGTGAAACAGGAAAACAAAGATTGACAGTGCTGTCAGCGCATTGGCGGAGAGGGGCAAAACCACATGCCGGAAGCGTCCGAAGTAAGTAGCGCCATCGAGAACGGCGGCCTCTTCCAGTTCGTGGGGTATCTGCATAAAGAACTGGCGCAGCAGGAAGACACCAAAAACGTTTGCCGCGCCGGGAAATACCAGCGCGTAAAATGTATCCATCCAGTCCAGATCGCGCATCAGCAGGAAGTTAGGAATCAATGTCACCTGCGACGGGACCATAATCGTTACCAGCAGGAA
>JAFGTJ010000217.1 GCA_016934195.1 Anaerolineae bacterium
AACAGCATTCACTCCACCAGGACCCGCAGCGCCGCGACCCGGTCCGGCCAGCGATCCAGCCGTTTTTTGCCGAGATTCTGGCGCAGCACCCACCGCACATCGGGATCATCCCAGGCGGCCCAGGCGCGCAGTTGGGCGAATCCGGCCTCCGGTGCCGCCGCGACGATCACGCTCACGCTGTAGCCCAACGCTTTACGCAGCGTTTGCGCCGGATCGCCGCGCCGCGAATCGGGCGGCAGCCGCCGCAAATAGGCCAGCGCCGCGTAGTGCAGGTCGAGCGCGTCCAGGGCGTGCGCGGGATCGGCCAACAGGTCCGGTTCCGCGACTCCGGCCACCAGCGCGCGCCATTCCCACGCCGTCGCGTCGATGGCCCGGCGGCGCAGGCGGCGCGTGGTGCTGGTCCAGTTACCGGCCAGCATTCGCTGCAACCCGAACGCCACCATCTCGCGCACGCGCCACAATGGACTGTTTGCCAGATCGAGCAGCGTGCGGACGCCCGACTCGATGTGCTGGAACGCCACCGCCCACGCCCCGAATCCCACCGCGCCGCACAACTGCGGCATTTGCAGCGGGGAATCCGGGTCGCTGCCGAACATGTCCGGCGGGTAGCGGTTGAGCAGTTCCAGCAGCAGCCATTCCAGCGCGATATAACTGCTGTTCAGCGACACGTCCGAGGCGGCGCACAGTGCGCTCACTTCGTCGGCAAACGCACCGATCAGTTCCAGGTTGGCGCGGCGACCGGGTAGGGCGCTGTGATCGATCAGGTAATCTTCCAGCGCGGCGATATCGGGGTCCAGCAGGTGGACGCGCAACTGCATGTCCAGGCTGAAGCGGGCGATCTTGAACTGTTCGGGTGACAGCAAACCGGGGCTGTCCAGCGCCACGACCAGCAGCGGGCGGAGTTCCTGGCGGTGTATTTCTCGTTTGGATGGCATGTAACATATACTCTAATTCGGCTACAATCCTGTTGATTCGAATCAGACCCACTGGAGGAAACGTCTATGTCCCCGCGCCCGACCTGGGAATACTGCGAACTGCGCCAGGAGATCGCGCAGGGTGTGATGCACCGCCAGTATATCCTGTTTTACCGCGCTGGCGAACCTGCCGAGAAAGAGGGGATCACGAACCGCGAAATCGCCATCGCCCAGTTAGGATTAGAGGGGTGGGAAATGGTGAGTGTATCCGGCTCGTTCATGCACGACAGCAGCGGGTTTCGGATTTTCTTCAAGCGCCCACTGATCGAGGAGGATGACGAGGACTGACAGGCCGCGTGACAGGGCCATTGATGGCCCTTTCGTATTGTGTGTAGGGGCGCTGCTTGCCGCGCCCTGGGATTTCTACAGCGCCGCCGAAACTGCGCTACAGCGCCGCCAGCATCCCCGCCAGCCCGGTGTGTTGGAGTACGCTGCGCCGCACGCCCTCGGAGCGGGTGGGGCGGTGCCACTGCACCAGCCGGATCGTGCCCCGGTCGATTTCCAGGCCGGTGATGCCGTCGCGGTGGACACAGCAGCCGTCGTTCATGTAATGTGGCGAAGGTTCCGGTTCGCTGTCGGGATTGGGGGCCAGCAGCGGGCGGTGCGTGTGTCCCGCGATGACCAGCAGGCGGTTGGCGCGCGCCCAGGCGCTCAGGGTGCGGTCGCGCTTGCTGCGAACGCGGCTGTTGGTCGCGGCGCGGGCCATCGACAGGTGCAGAAAACTTTGGACCGGCTTCCACAGGTGCCGGATCACGCGGCGGCTGATCCAGATCATGCGGTCGGAACACAGATCGCCCTGGTGCCCGTGCGTGATAAAAACCCGGTCGCCGAGCATGATGCCGGAATGTACGCGCACCGGGCGGTCGAAAAAGTGGCTCAGGTGGCGGTTTACGATGGCGGGATTGGCCCAATCGACGTCGTGATTGCCATACGTGCGCAGGTAGTGCCCCTCGCCGCGCGCGGCGAACTGCCGTTCCAGCGCGTAGGCCGAATGCGCGTAAGACTCCAGGATCGTGTCGTAATCGGCTTTCCACCCTTCCTCAACGTCGCCGTTCAGCGCCAGCCGGTAATCGCCATCCAGGTAATAGCGCAGCGCTTCGCAGTAGGTTTCCTCGTTGGGCAGAAAATCGTCGCTGCCAGGAGTCCGGTCGCTGCGATGCGAATCGCTGAAGATCACGTAGCGGTGGCGGTCCAGCGATTCCTGGGGAATGCGCAGCGCGCGCTGCCGGGCTTGGGTCAGCGCGCGGAAGGTGTAGGCGCGTTCGTCGAGCGATTGAAGCAGCTCGTCGGTCGGGATTTCTAAGCCGTTCGGCCAGGGGATCGCCCCGGTCTGCCAATCCTGATTGTGTACGTTTTGCATGGCCCCTCGTTCTGCCTGTGATAATGGTGGGAGTGCCGCTTACCCTGATTCCCACCAGAACATAACGCTTGAGGTTTAAGGGATTATGAGTTTCTGATCAAAGGCATATTAGGGGTGCGTGAAATTTTATTGAATGAGGTACCGTATAAAGCTTAACAAAATATGAATGTTGTGTCAAATGAAAAGCAATTTCTTAATTATTTTTTCATTTGTTCATGAACGCTTTTAGTTATTATTCTTATAAAAATGGTAAAATATATTTCATGCGTTCTGATGAGCCAATGGATGTTTCAATGAGACAACACAAACAACGCAGACAACGCAGACAACGCGCGCGGCTGCCCGCTGCGGCGGTTATTGTGTTCGCGGCCCTGGCAGGATTGATCCTGGTGGCGTGCGGCAGTGACGCTAAAGACGGCACAGGCGGCACAGGCGATCCCGCGCCGACATCCACGATCCAGGCAGTGGTCCCACCCGTGATCAACCATACCGATCAATCGCGTTTTGACCTGGGCGACCCGGCCCCGGCCTTTGCGCTGCCCACCTCGGACGGGCAGACCGTCGCGCTGGCCGATTACGCGGGGCAGCCGGTGCTGTTATTTTTCCACATGGCCGCCGGTTGACCGCCCTGCCTGCAACAGATCGTTGATCTGGAAAATGACCCACCCTGGCAGGCCCTCGACGTAGCCATCCTGAACATTGCCCTGGATTCCGCTGACCAACAAGCCGCCGTCAAGCAGGAATACGGCATTAACGCGCCGATGTTAGTGGACGCTGACCGGCAGGTATCGGACCTATTCACTACCGGACACTTTTACCAAACCTCCAGGATAGGGACCTGGAAGGCAACCGGAATAGGCAAATCTTCGTTCAAAAAATGGT
>JAFGTJ010000218.1 GCA_016934195.1 Anaerolineae bacterium
AGCGAAGTCTACGCCGTCGCCATCACCCCGGCGGGCGACCTGTTAGCCTCGGCGGGCCGCGACCGCACGATCCGGTTATGGAGCCTGCCCGACCGGGCCGAAATCGCCGTGATCAACGCCCATCGCGCGGCGGTGCATGGGTTGGCGGTCGCGCCGGACGGATCGCGGCTGGTCTCGGCGGGCGGCGATACCCTCGTGAAAGTGTGGTCCCTGCCGGGCGGCGATACCCCGGTCACGCTGGCCGGACACGGCGGAATGGTGCGGGCGGTCGCTTTTGCGCCGGACGGATCGCGGCTGGTATCCGCCGGGACGTTCTGGACCTTCAGCGAGATCAAGGTGTGGGATGTACCGGACAGCGGAGACGCATCCGAAGCATTCACGCTGCGGACCGGCAAGGGCGAACTGGTCTTCGATGTGACAGTCTCGCCGGACGGATCTCGGCTGGCGTGTGGACTGGTGCCAGGGATTGTGCGGCTGTGGAGCCTGCCGGACGGCGACGTGATCACGACCATTCGCGGGCACGGCGAAGCGGTGCGGGCGGTCAGGTTTTCGCCGGATGGGAGTCTGTTGGCGTCCGGTTCCAGCGACGGGACGGTCCGGTTATGGGCGCAGCCGGGCGGCGATCTGGTTGCCACGCTGCGGGGGCACGGCGGCGCGGTATATGCCGTTGATTTCAGCGCGGACGGATCGCGGCTGGCCTCGGCGGGCGGCGACGGCGTGATCCGCGTGTGGAGCCTGCCGGATGGGGCCGGGATTGCCGCGCTGGACGGGCATACCGGGGCGGTGTTTACCGTCGTCTTTGCGCCGGACGGAGAATGGCTAATTTCTGGCGGCGCGGACAGCACGGTCCGGCTGTGGGACGTGACGTGATCCTCACATTGTTCACAAATTTTTTCGACACAGCGCCGGGGGTCCCGATGTATAATGAAATCTGGACCACTCGGCACGGCGTCACACAAGGATCACAACCCGCATGGCAGATATTTTTCTCAACTACCGGCACCGCGACACGGAAGGCTACACGGGGCGGTTGTATGACCGGCTGGCGCTGTATTACGGCCCGCCGCGCGTTTTTATGGACGTCCGCGATTTGCCGCCCGTTCGGAACTTCTGGCAGGAAATTCAGGAAACGCTCGAATCCTGCCGCGTCCTGATCGCCATGATCGGCCCGGATTGGCTCACGATGGAAAATGACAGCGGGCAGCGGCGGCTGGACGATCCCCGTGACTTTGTGCGGCTGGAGATCGAGTTCGCGCTGAAACACAAGATTCCGATTCTTCCGGTGCTGGTGCAGGGCGCGAAAATGCCGGAGATGCACGATCTGCCGAAATCGATCAGGCCGCTGGCATATCACAACGCGCTGCCCCTGTCGAACGAGACTTTTTTGGAAGACGTCCAACGCCTGATCCGCACGGTGGACCCGATTATCGACCCGTTCTCGAACGACGTAGACACGGATTACGACGCGCTCCTGTTCGACAACCCGCCGCCTCACCTCGAAACCCAGTCCTTTGAACCCAGATCAGTATGGGTGCCGGAGGGGGATTTCATCATGGGCAGCGACAAGAGCAAAGACCCCAACGCCCAGAAAAATGAAGTGCTCGCCTATCTCGCGCTGCCCAACTACCGGATCGGCAAATACCCGATCACGGTCCGCGAGTACCGGGCCTTCATGGATGCGGGCGGCTACCAGAAGGAGCAGTACTGGACGGCGCAAGGGTGGCAGCAGCGGCGGCGCGGCAACTGGACGGAGCCGAATAACTGGACCGGCCACCAGGCGTCCGGCGATCCCTGGCTGCCGGTGGTGGGTATCAGTTGGTACGAGGCGATGGCCTACTGCCGCTGGCTGTCCGAGCGAACCGAACGATTCTACCGGCTGCCCTCCGAGGCGGAATGGGAAAAGGTCGCGCGTGGGATAGCGGGCCGCATTTATCCCTGGGGCAACACCTGGCGCGAGGGCATTTGCAACACCAGCGAAACCAGCATCGGCCATCCTACCCCGGTCCGGTGGTTCAGCGAGACGGGAACCAGTCCCTATGGCGCGGTGGATATGAGCGGCAACGTGTGGGAATGGTGCCGGACGCCCTGGCGCGACGAGTATGAGCATGGCGCGAACGACGACGAAGACGGTGATGCCCGCCGCGCGCTGCGGGGCGGCGCGTTCGACCGGCCCCAGGCCGACGCGCGCTGTGCGCGCCGTATCTGCTGGCGTCCCACGCGGCGCGCGCCCAACTTTGGCTTCCGTGTGGTCTACGTGCCGCCGCCGAACCGGGGATAATTTCCGGTGCCGTGATCCCCTGCATGAATCGATTCAGGACGCAGATACACACCGACGCGCGCTGATTTTTTAATCTGTGTTTATCTGCGTTCATCTGCGTCCCATTATTGGACCACTATTTCACCACACGCCCGCTACTCAGCCGCATATCCAACTGGGTACGGAACGCCTCGCGCAGATGCACATCGGCCCCGGCCAACGGTCCCGCCGTGACCGCCAGCGCGGGCGCATCCAGCCGCGCGATCTGGTACCAGCGCAGCACGCCGAAAATCGCCCGCGTGATCTGGTTCACGGCGTAGGTGGGCGCGTCGGGCGTCGAGTCCACGCCGGGAATGTGCTTGTGATTGTAGACGCTCACCGCGCGGAACGGCGGCAGGCCCATCACCTGCCGCAGCGTATCCCCGGCGCGGAACGCAACCGACAGGCTCCACCCTTCCAGCCCCAACCAGTCCATCAGCGCACGGACCAATCGCGGCTCGCTGCTGGCCTGCTGCGACTCCCACGTCAGCGCGAGATGGTCCGTCCCATCGACCGCCAGGGACGCCGCCCGCCCCGCCAGCGCCGTGAATCCGAGCCGCTTGGGGAATCCGTAGACCTCACGCCCCGGCAGAATCGGCGCGTAGGTCGAGGGGTAAATGTACGGCACGAACAGCCCGATCCGCCGCCCGCACCACACCGGGACAAAGACCGTCGTTTCGGTATAACCGAAGCGGATATCGGGCGCGTGCTCCGAATAGGCCACCGGGAAATCGGCCAGCGCCAGCAGCACCGAATTGCGCCGCCGTCCCGGTCGCCGGAAAATCCGCAGCCCGTCCGGTAACGTAGGCCGCAGATCGTCCAGGTTGGCATCGCAGAAGGCGAAAATCAGCGTCACGTCCTCGAACATAAACGGTCCCGGCATCACCTGCGCGCTGTTTCCCTGGTAACTGACCGGCGCGGCCAGCGCATCGCGGCGATCCTGGGCGTCGAGCAGTGCGCGGGCCAGCCAGCGCCGCGCCGTTTCCCGAAAATGGACCGAGTCCCACAGCGCCGCGACCGGCCACCGCCACACCTCGGACTCTGTGATCGCGGTGATTTTGACCGTATGCGGCAGGCCGCCGAGTCCCGCCGCCGGATCGAGCAGGCCCGGGGCGATCACGTCCGCGCCAGGGAAAACCGTACAGCGGCCCGCGACCAGCAGATCGAGCGTGTCCGCCGGATCGCCCGCGTAACACAGCGTATCACCCGCCGCGATCCGCCGGACCTGGGCCGATTCACGGAGCCGGGCGCGTTCGTCGGCGGGCAGATCGCGGAAAATGGAGAGGTGAGTCAGGTCAAGGTTGATCATCAGGGATTGCCTTTTGTTGGTGGCTGGCTATACTGGATTTTTACAACTATAACCAGGAGCGAAAAATCATGCCTCCATCAGCCCCGCCGGACGATAACCCCGCCGATAATAAACCCCTGGCCCTGGATGCCTACGAACAGTTGGCCGAACGCTACGACGCCCGGATCGATACCAAGCCGCACAACGCCTACTACGAACGCCCGGCGACGCTCGCGCTGCTGCCGGAGGTGGCGGGTCAACACGTCCTGGATGCAGGCTGCGGGCCGGGTTGGTATGCGGCATGGATGCTGGATCGCGGCGCGGACGTGGTGGCCCTCGACGCCAGCCCCACCATGATCGCGCTGGCCCAAAAACGGACCGGCGGGCGCGGCGAGTTTCACCGCGCGGACATGAGCCAGCCGCTCGACTTCCTGGCCGGGGAATCGTTCGATCTGGTATTGAGCGCGCTGGCGATCCATTACGTGCCGGACGCCGCACCGCTGTTCGCGGAATTCGCGCGGGTGCTCAAACCGGGCGGGCGATTCGTCTTCTCGACCGCGCACCCGATGTTCGATTACCTGTACTTCAAGAGCGACAACTACTTTGCGGTGGAGCCGGTCGGCGTGGACTGGGACGGTTTCGGCGGCGATCCGGTCTACGTGCCCTGCTACCGCCAACCGTTGCAGCACATCACCGAGGCGCTGTGGCGGACCGGATTCCTGATCGAACGGATCATCGAGCCGCTGCCCACCGAGGAATTCAAACGCGCCGATCCAGAAAGTTATGAAAAATTGCTGAGGCGACCGCTTTTCATCCACTTCCGCGCGCGCAAAGGATAGTATGATCGTTCATCGCACCGGGCGCGCCGCCAACCCCCACACATTCGCGGCCACGTCCTGCACGTCGCCGCCGTCCACGCTGACGCGCCACAGGTGCGAAGCGGGCATATACCCCGCCAGCCCCGGATCGGTCGGCTGCGCGTCGAACCGCACCTGCCGCGCGTTCCAGGCGTTCACCAGCGCGGTATTGGGATCGACGATCACCGCGAACACGTAACGGTCCGTCGCCGCCAGCGCGCTGACGCCGTACACGTCGGGACGCCACGCCAGTTCGCGGATCACGCTCGTCACCAGATTCAGCCGGTAAAGCACGATATTGGCGCTGCGCGCGTCGATGGGGAAGGGCGGTTCGCCCTGGACCGTCATCGGGTTATTGGGCGCGCGCCGCGCGATCACGTACAGAAACGTGTCATCCGGCGACCACGCGATCCGCTCGATTTCACCGACCCCGCCCGCGATCTGGATGCTGTAATCGCGCGTCCCGCCCGTGATCAGGTCGATCACGCGGATCGCGCCGGTGGTGGTGGGTCCGGCGAGGTGGGTGCGCGTCAGGTTGATCGCCGCCGCGCCGGGCATGAATTCCGCGTCAAACAGGTCATACGCGCCGGTATTGGCGTCGAAAATGCCCAAACCGGCATTCGGGAAACAGCACGTCCCGAACACGTTGGACCCGTAAGTCGGCCACAAATTCGGGCGTCCCGATCCGAGCAGGCCGCCGTCACGGGCGTACAGCATCGCCGCGAAGGTGATATCCGCCGAGGCTGATCCCGCCTCGAAGCGCCCGAAATAGCCCGCCAACCGTCCCGCTCCGCCGTCCATCAGGCTGATGACCATTTCGCGGAACGGAAACGATACCAACAGCGGATCGTCTTCGGTCGCTTCGGGATTTTCGATGGGCTGCGGCGTGATGGTTTCCAGGTAATAGAGCGTGGCGGCATCCTGCGAAATGGTCAGCGTGCGCCCATACGTGCCGGGAATATGCGCCGCGACCCCGCCGCCGGTTCCGGTCGCGTAGAGGCCATCGTCCCGCGCAATGTAGAGCGTGCGCCCGTCAGGAGTCCAGAACAGCCGCGCGCCCTGCCCGTAGCCGAACGTCGGCCCGGTCTGTTTAATGGGTAAACCGTCGGCGTCCGCCAGCGTGACCGTATCATCGCGCACGTAGGCCAGCGCAATCGTGCGATCCTGCTGCCCGTGTGCGGCCCCCACACCGGGAATCACCAGCGCCGCCAGAATGCCCACCAGCACCAGAATTCGTATCCACCACGCCATTACCATTTTGCTCCTCTTATCACCACGCTTGCACGCATTTCCAAGTGTACCGCGAGAGTGCTAAAATTCACTACCAACTGGGTGCGCCCGGGTCCACAAACAACCCGTTGCTGATTTGCGGCGCGTGCGTAACAAACGGCCTCACCCCCCGGCCCCCTCTCCATTCGAAATGGAGA
>JAFGTJ010000023.1 GCA_016934195.1 Anaerolineae bacterium
AACTCACGATCACGCTATTCGGTCGTCCTACCCGCCAGACCAATGACCAGGAACAACGAACTCAAAACGAATAACGAATAACTAATCACCAATTACTAATTACGTCTGTCAGATATAACACCCGCCCGTACAACTGGCTGCAACGGGCGGGTAAACGATGTAAAACTATTGGCGTAGGGGCGTAGGGCGATACGCCCCTGCGGTGCAATTCTTGCAGGCCGGATGTTAAGCGTCGGGATGGGTGCTGACGACGGAATTGTCGCCGCTGAAGGGATTGGCGACGTACTTGTCGGCGTCCCAGTCGTTGTGCCACTGGTTGCCATTAACGAGATAGCGGAACTGGTACTCATTGCCCGCTTCCAGATCGACGGTGACTTTGAACTTACCGTTCTTAAAGCCCTGCATCGGCGTGGCGGTTTCGTCCCAGTCGTTGAAATCCCCTACCAGAAAAACGTCCTCGGTATCGGCGGCGATAGCGTCGGGCAGAATGAATTCGACCTTGACGGTGCCACTCTTCAGATATCGCTTTTTCATCATCTTTATCTCCTTCAGGCAAGCGATCTTGCTTACCCGTATTTTACCATCTTTCGCGGGCAACAGCAGACCATACTATGGTTGTCCTGCACAACCCACCGGGGCGATTCTAGGGAAACGACACAGTCTGTCAAGGGTATTTGGGCGAAAGCAACAATGTAAACCTTTACATGTGCGGCGCGTCGGTAAGCAGTTGGCTCCTGGCTGGTAGCTGAAAGCCGGGAACATGTTTGCTACTTTGAATGAATCCACCCTACGGGGCGGAACTTCACGGCACAAACGGCGCGACCACGCGCAGCGGAGCCGGGGCCACATACGCGCCGGATTCGACCAGGGCGCGCGCCTCGCGGGGGGCGGCGGCGTTGGGATTGAACTGGATCGCGTGGTCGAAGGCGGCCAGCGCTTCGGCGGGACGGCCCAGCGCCGCCAGCGCCAGTCCCCGGTAGAGGTTCATTTCCTCGATGCAATCGCCGGTTGCCGCGATGGTTTCGTCAGCGAGCGCCAGCACGTCATGGTAGCGCCCGGCGTGATAATAGGCTTCGTAGGGGGCGAACTGGTACCACAAGGCGCGGAACGGCAGACCCACACGCCGCGCCGTATCCACGTAGCGGGCCGCCGCCTCGGTATCGCCCAACGCGGCGGCGGACGTGCCCGCGCCCAACCACGCCCACCCGTCGCCCGGATCGGCGGCGATCCCGGCCTGAGCCAGTTCCAGGGCGCGCGCATTGGCGGCGGCAGGATCGGCCAGCGGGCCAAGCGCCCGCATCACGTCCGCTTCCCGGTCGGCGGGATACACCACGATCAACACCCGGTTAAAATGCGCCCACCACGCCTCGAACTGGGCATAGTCGGTTTCTTCGCCGTACCCGATCCCGTAGCCGTTGTAGCTGTCGTAGGTCCAGATCGTGCTCACCGCGTCATCGTAGGCCACGACCGTGATGTAATGGCCCATCCACTCGTGACCCTCCGGCTGGAATCCGCTCTCCACGATCACGGGAAATCCGGCGGCGATCAGGCGCTTGAGCGCCGTCAAATCCCCGCCATAGCGCCACAGGGCGCGCAGGTGCGCGAGGTCCGGCTGCTGGTGAACGTAAGCGGTCATCTCGTGCGGCGAGACGTTTTTATCCTCGACGGTGGGCTTGAGCCACGCCGCCGTGACGGTCTGATCGCCCGGCCAGCCGTAGTACGACAGCGCCATCATGAGGTTCACCGGGCCGCAGTTGCACCACGTCTGGTATTCGTGCCGCAGACCGTTCAGCCGCGCCGCCGGGGGAATGGGCGCAGGCGTTGGCGGATCGCCGCCCTGGGCATAAGCGGGCGGAATCGCGGCGGGAATCAGGACCGCGATCCCGATCAGGGCCAGCAGGGTAATCAGGGAGATTGTACGCGCGCGTGGGAGCATGAGAATATTGGGCCAATTGTTAGCCTCACCCCCCGCCCCCCTCTCCATAACGCTGCCGACCTCCGGTCGGCGCTATGGAGAGGGGGAGAAGGTGGGCACGGAACTTGACAAACCCCTCTCTCTAACCGGGTTGGAGAGAGGGATTTAGGGGGTGAGGTTTAGCGGTCGCTAACGATACGCAGAATGTACAGGAACAGGTTGATGAAGTCCAGGTACAGTTTCAGCGCGCCAATGATGGCAACCCGGCGCACCAGGGCCGCGCCGCTGCCCACGCCCTGCATTTCCAACGTCTGCGCGTTCCGCTTGATCCACTGGGTATCGTAGGCGGTCAGCGCCGTGAAGATCAGCACGCCGCCGTATGTTACCATCCAATAGAGCGCTTCGCTGGCGAAAAAGATGTTGACCACGCTGGCGATCACCAGACCGATCAGGGCCATCATGAATATCCCGCGAAACCTCGTGAGGTCCACGTCAGTCGTATAGCCGATGATGCTCATCGCGCCGAACATCGCGCCGGTGGCAAACAGCGCCAGGTAAATGTCGGACAGGTCCGCGAAATAAAACACGGTCGAAAGCGAGATTCCGTTCAACGCCGCGTACAACAGGAAAACGTTAGTCGCCCGCTGCGCGCCCATCTTCATGATCCGCAGGCTGAGGTAGAACACCAGCCCCAACTGGGCGATCATCACCACGAACAGCAGCGGACCCAACGCGGCGGTCAGGCCGGTGACGGCGAACACCAACGCAATGACGGCGCTGGTGATCAGGCCGACCGTCATCCACAAATAGACCTCTTTCATCACGGCGCGGAAATCAACGCGCTCGCCCAATACGCCCACAGTGGCTTGAGGTCGATAGATATCCATGTTTTTACCTGCTCCTAGCGTGAGTATGCTCCACGTATACAGTTACAGTGATTCTACCACACTGATTCTACTGCAAAAACACGGATCGCGGTGGTTCGTTTCGTAAAATATCCGTAAAATAGACCAATAGAAGGGGGAAGGCGCTATGACACTACAAATTGATGTGCCCCAAACCGATATTGCGCAATTCTGCGAAAAATGGCAGGTGAGTGAGTTGGCGCTGTTTGGGTCTGTGCTGCGTGACGATTTCACCGAAGCCAGCGACATCGACGTGCTGGTATCATTCGCGCCGCACACGCACCAGACATTAGCCGATCTGCTGGCGATGGAACGGGAACTCGCCGCGATTTTCCGGCGGCGAGTCGATCTAGGAGAGCGCCGGTCCGTCGAACAAGACCCCAATTACCTGCGGCGCGAGCACATTCTAAACTCTGCACAGGTGATCTATGCGGACTGATGAAACTCACCTGTTGGATATGTTGATCTCGGCACGAAGAATCCAGGAATTCTCGGCTGATTTGACACAATCTCAGTTCAACGCGAGCCAGCTACATCAAAGCGCGATTATCCGCGAGCTTCAAGTTATCGGTGAAGCCGCACGTCTTATTCCTGATGACACCAAAGCCGAGCACAATGGGATTTCCTGGGACCAGATCGCAGGAATGCGGAACCGGTTGGTACACGAGTATTTCCGTATCAGCCTTCAAGTGGTATGGGAAACAGTGATGAACGATATTGACTCCCTCGTCGAACAACTTGAAGCGATCATTCCTCCACCAAGCGATTCGGAACCCTCAGAAACATAAATCCGGCAACGGGCCTCACCCCGCCGCGCGCGCGAATACCAACGCTTCCTCGCGCGAGGTAAAAACCTTGATATTCAAATTCCCGAACACTTCACTGGTATTCACGCCAGAGGCCATCTGCACCACCAGGTCATCCTGGGTAATGATGCACAGTTGGCGGATATTGGGATGATGCCACATCGACTTTCTGCCCCGCCCGTATTCATTCGCCAACATGATCATATTGGCGATATCCAGGCTGATGCCGGAAATATCGAGCATCCAGTAAATCGGCTGCTCGGCGGCCAGGATTATCGCGTTCCCTTCGGCATCGCTGTCCGCAAAGGTTTCGGGATCGCTCCAACCTTCCAGCGCGGTATAGATCACAATCGGCTCATGGGGACGGAAATCTTCGTAAGTGTACCCGGACATGCGTTGACCCTCCACAGTAAGGTTTGTCCCACGTTTGCAATATCACTACACTATATCAGGTCGATAGTAATGTCAAGAAAAAATTAAAGAATAATTATTACACAACGATTCATCGGGCAAAAATCAAGAAAAAATTCCGGTCATCTGCATGACCGGTCCTATGGCGTAACTCGTAGAGCTGAAACTTCTCCTACCGGAACGGCGTCAGCAGCAGGACCAACGTATATCCGGCGATATAGGCCATCGTCAGGCCGTAGAGCACGTTGGGCGGCACGTCGCGCACCTTAAAATCGTGCTGCCACAGAAATACCAGCTTCACCAGATCACCGGTCAGCATCAGCAGGCAGAAGATCACCAGCAGCCGCG
>JAFGTJ010000219.1 GCA_016934195.1 Anaerolineae bacterium
AGACCAACGAACTGCTGACCACCAACGAGATCATCACTGCCCGCTGTATCGACGTGGGCGTGCTGACCGCCGAACAGGCCATCGCCTACAGCGCGGCGGGTCCGGTGCTGCGCGCCAGCGGCGTCCCGTATGACGTCCGCCGCGCCGAACCGTACAGCATCTACCCCGAACTGGAATTCGACGTGGCGGTGCGCTATCACGGCGACATTTACGACCGCTACCTGATCCGCCTGGACGAAATGCGCGAAAGTCTGCGCATCCTGAAACAGGTATTGCCCATGCTGGACGACACCACGGGCGAACCGTTCTTCGCAGGCAAGGCCGCGCACAGCGCGCGCGTGCCTGCCGGAGAATCCTACGGGCGGGCCGAAAATCCAAAGGGCGAGTTGGGCTACTACATGGTGTCCGACGGCAGCGCCAATCCCTGGCGGTATCATGTCCGCGCGCCCAGTTTCATCAACCTGACCGCGCTGGAACCGATGTGCATCGGCCACAAGATCGCGGACGTGGTGGGCATCCTGGGCAGCATCGACATTGTGTTGGGCGAAGTAGACCGTTAAAAAACCTCACCCCCTAAATCCCCCTCTCCACACGCGGAGAGGGGGACTTGCCCGCCAAACTTCTCCCCCTCTCCAACTGGGTTGGGGAGGGGGCGCGCGCCGGAGGCGCGTAGGGGGAGGGGTTCATCACCGAAAAACACGGAGAGATATTATGTACGGATCGGGCATTTTGCGTGGCATGGGCGTCACGATACGACACTTTGTTACAACCTACCTGGACGATCTGAAATGGGGATTCCGCCGCCACATCCCCGACGAAGCCTTCCCCATCCGGCAGGGCATCGAGACGCGCGGCGTCTATACCGTCGAATACCCGGAAGAAAAACTCGCCATGTTCGAGCGCTTCCGGTTCGTTCCCTTCCTGGTGATCGAGAATCACGATCATCCCGACCCGGCCCGCCAGGGCAAGGACTGGTGTACCGCCTGCGGCATCTGCGCGAAGGTCTGCCCGCCGCAGTGCATCTGGATCGTGCGCAGCAGCGATCCCGAAACCGGGCGGCCCGTCACCGAGCCGGAAAACTTCTTCATCGACATCGACGTGTGCATGAACTGCGGCCTGTGCGCCGAGTTCTGCCCGTTCGACGCGATCAAGATGGACCACGACTACGAATTGGCGAGCTACGACCGCACCAGCGCGCACATTTTCGATAAGGCGCGGCTGTCGAAGGAGTTCCGCTACTGGCAGGCCATCGCCCCCACGCGCGCCCAGGAAGAAGCCGACGCGCGCGGCGGGTGGGATCACAAGGACGTGATCAAGCAGAAGGAAAAAGAAGCGAAGGCCAAAGCCAAAGCCGAGGCAGAATCCACCGAGTAGGACGTTAGCCTCACCCCCCGCCCCCTGCGCTGCGCTGGCAGAGATGGGGAGAAAAACATGCACTGTCAAGTCCCCTCTCCATAGCGCAGCGTTATGGAGAGGGGATTTAGGGGTGAGGCTAACTCCGGGTCAATTTTTTCCAGGCGGGGAAGAGAGCCACCATGTACCAAAAAGACGCCGAAGTCCTGTTCCCCATGCGCGTGATCGCGGCATTGCGTGATCTGCGCGGGGAAGGCTGGCAAATGCTGGTTGAGCGCGTGCGGCGGCTGCCGGAAAACGATGTAGACGTGTTGGCCTTTGGCCTGCTCATGATCCGCCTGGGTGGGTGCTTATCCTGCCAGGCCGACAGTTACCGGGCGATGCGCGGCTGCACCTTTTGCGCCCGCCAGACGGTGATCCGCTTCAAGGGCACCGACGACGAATTAATCCAGATGTGGGATACCGCCCGTATCGACGTGCTGACCTGGATTCGCACCGGCCACCTGCCGACCCACGAGTGATTCCCCCCCTGGCATCCCCGCCAGGGACCTCATCTTGACAATTTCTTAACAATACCCCCCTTCCCCAAACCGCGTTAACCATCTAGACTATAGTCACCTCTGAACGGTCCATAAAGGACCTTGAAGGGTCAGAAATCACAAATAACCCGCGTAGAGGCGGGGCCGGGATGCACCGCAGCCGGGTCAAGCGGCGTTCACACGCCACCGCGCTCCAACGACCTGTAACGACCTCCCCCCAGGTGACGAGCGCTCCCCGGCGCTCCCGGCCCATTCGCCGCTGCGCGCGCTGACATTCCGAGACTACGCGCCGTCGCTCTGGCGGCATGTGGTGGGACACAGCAGTATAGTAGGGGCGCAGCGGAGCGCCCCTGCTTTCGTTATAATAGCATTCAGCTTTCAGCTTTCAGCCGTCAGCTTGTGGTGGCAGGCGATGAGCAAGACTGTAGGGCGGGACCCGCGTGTCCCGCCGCTGGTGATAACAGACACACACAAGGATGTCTCCCTGCATATATTTCTCCACCCGGCACAAAAGGCACAGCGCTATGACCGTCGTGCGACTGCACAACCTGCAAAAAACGTTCCGCGTCAAACAAAAAGGCTCCGGCCTGGGAGCCAGCATCCGATCACTGTTCCGCGCCGACTACCAGACCGTCGAAGCGGTCAAGGGCATCTCGCTGGAACTGGACGAGGGCGAACTGCTGGCCTTCATCGGACCCAACGGCGCGGGCAAATCGACCACCATCAAGATGCTGACCGGCATTCTGTTCCCAACAGCGGGCGAGGCCGAGGTATTGGGCTGCGTGCCCTGGCGGCAGCGCCGCGCATTGTCTTACCAGATCGGCAGCGTGTTCGGCCAGAAACCGCAGTTATGGTATCACCTGCCCCCCGTTGATACCTTTGACCTGTTCGCCCACATCTACGAACTGGATCAGGCCGCGTTCGAGAAACGGAAAGCGTTCCTGATCGAAGCGCTCGGCATCGGTGATTGGCTGCATACCCCGGTCCGTAAACTGAGTCTCGGCCAACGGATGCGGTGTGAGATTGCGGCCAGTATGTTGCACGCCCCGAAAATCCTGTTTCTGGACGAACCGACTATCGGTTTAGACGTGATCGCCAAGCAAAGCCTGCGGGACGCGATCCGCACCCTGCACGATCAGGAAAACCTGACGATCTTCCTCACCAGCCACGACGCGGGCGACGTCGAATCGCTGTGCAAGCGCGTGGTCGTGATCAATCACGGGCAGGTGATTTTTGATGACCGGACCAGCGCGCTCAAACGGCGCTTTCTGCGGCGGAAGATCATCGGCGTGCGGTTCGGCCAGCCGATCCCGGAGGATTTTTCGGTGCGGGATGCGACTCTGCTCAAGCGCGGCTCACAGGGCGTCAAGATCGAACTGGATACCCACGTCCGCCCGGTGGAGGACCTGATCAAAGCGCTGATGGCCTACGCTCCGGTGGTCGATCTGACGGTCGAGGACCCGCCGATGGAGGAAATTATCCGCGAAATCTACCGCGCGGAGGACACGGTCGCGGTTGAGGGGACATAATGGACGCTGAAGTGCTGATCGATTACCAGGAACGCGAGATACGCTTAACAAGCGAACGATGGCAACATATTCTAGATCACCCCGAAATGGTCGGGCAGCGTGAACGTCTGGACGAGGTACTTGTCGAACCTGATATTATTATAGCGACAGAGAAAGACCCAAGTGTCCATGTCTATCATCGTTGGTATGACAGCACACCTGTCACTAAAAAATATGCCGTTATTGCTGTGAAAATGCTGGAAGATGACGCCTTTGTCCTGACAGCCTATTTCACCAGCCGGGTACGCAAGGGGACAACAGTATGGCAGAAGTAAAAATCTGGCACGACACCGAAGGCGATTACCTCGAAGTGATTTTTGAGGATGCCCCGGCATCCCTGGAAGAAATCGATGAGGATATTTTCGAGCGCCGTACACCTGACGGGCGCGTCGTTGGCTTTGCGATCTTCAACTTCAGCAAACACGACCTGCGAACGGTGAATTTACCGTTCGCAGTTGTCGCCACGTCCAGCGGGGCAGCATGACCACCCACTCCCGCACCTTCAGGTCGAGGGAAAAAATACGGTCGTTCGCGGGATTCTCCCCTTCTCCATGAGAGAGAAGGGGCTGGGGGATGAGGGTTAACCGGCAAAAAATCTACGGATACAACTCCGGCTGTAACCGCCCCGGAACCTGCCCGGCGCGCACGTAATCCATCAGTTTCAGCAGGCGGGCGATATCGGCGGAATCACTGCCATCGAACGCCATCAGCAGCGGCACCGCCTGCCCGCGCCGGTCCTGGAAGACACACGCGAACTGCCCCTCGTTGGCCTCGTCCGGCGCGAAAGCGGTCAGCGCGTCATACGGAATGGATACGCAGCCGGGCGGCAGGCGGTGCGCCTGAACGCGGGGAGCATTGGCTCCGTCGGGCGTCCAATCGTATAACACCAGTCCCAAACGCTTGACCAACCGCTCAAAGACCGGGCCGGGCAGTCCCTTACTGCTGCGGGCCGACTGCCACAAAATCAGGCGGTAATTGGTGATCAGCAGGTCCACCCCGGCGGCTTTGTTCAGGTGATCGGGCGTTTCCAGGTGGACCGGCAGACAGCCTAATAACTTCTCGTCATGGTAAGGCTTGATCGCGGGACTGATCGGTTCGCCGGAGATAGCAAACGGTTTGACGGGCGCGCGTTTGCTCTGGGCATCCGGCGCGGCAGCGCCCAGGGCCACCATTGCCAGCGCATTGGCAAAAATCCACGCACCGAGCGAGGCTCCCAGGTAGACCGGGTTATCGGAAATGGCAGCGCCTGCGAATTTGTCCGACTGCGTGACGTACAGCAGGATCAGCACGTTGCCGACCAGCAGCGCCACGATCCAGGTAAACAACAGCGTATTGGCAGCTTTGATCGCGCCCGGTTTGCGCTGGAAAATCTGCATCGCCAGCACGATCTGGACCAGTCCCGTTACGGTGTTGGCAGCGAAGGCCAGATTCAGCAGCAGGTCGAATCCCTCCGCCTCGCTGCTGGCGATAAACTGGATCACGGCAATGGCGAACGCGGCGAACGCGCCCAACACCAGCAGGACGAATCCCGCCAACATGGACGCGGGCGGCACGCCGGTTGCCTTCGCCTGCTGACCGGGCGGAAGCTGCGGCGATCCATCCGGCGGCGGTGGTGCGGCGGGCCGGACCGGGGCGGGCACGGCTTTGGGCTGCGGTTCCGGTTCCGGTTCTGGTTCAGGGGCCGGACGCGGCGCGACGGTATCCAGTTTGGCGAGCCATTCCTGGGCCTGGGGATGCGGGATGGTTTCCAGCAGGGCGCGGGCCTCGTCGTACCGTTTGGCCCGGATCAAGCGGCTGGCCTGTTCCAAACGTTCGCGCAGATCAGATACAGGATTAGATGACATAGGCGGCTTCCTTTTTCGCGGTGTCGTGAGCGTATTGTAGCACGGTACGGCCCATTTTTGCTGACGTTAACCTCCTGTGGAACTGACGTCAATATCACCACCACGTTGAGGTAGGGGCGCTGCTTGCCGCGCCCCCCGGAAAAAGAAACAGGGCGCGGCAAGCAGCGCCCCTACACACACAATTATCGCCGAGGACGTCAAGCGCGCAGAGCAGAAAAAGAGGAAAGAGTGTTTTTCTCATTTTTCCTCTTATCTCGGCGTCCTCCGCGTGCTCTGCGGTAAAATTTTACCCGCCGTTTATGCTGACACGCCGCGCCCCGTAGCGGAACAGCAGCGCCAGCCCGCCCGCGATCACACCGATCCACACGATCTGCAAGCCGAGCATCTCCCAAAACTGCCGCTCGTCCCACGCGACGAACAGTTTGGCGGGCGCGTATAACACCAGATTGAACGGCAGCACCCGCGCCACCGATTGCAGCGCGTCCGGCAGAAAGTCCACCGGCAGCAGCAGCCCGCCCAATACGAAGTTGAACTTCTGGTAGATCAGCCGGAACGCCGCCGTATCCTCGAAGAAAAACGCCATCAGCCCGATCCCGGCCATGATGCAGTAGTCCAGCACGTAAGCCATCAGCGTGATCAGCAGCACAGCGGGGAGCGTTGTCAGCCGGAACGATTCCAGCGGCCCCACCTCGATCAAGGCCACCAGCCCGCCGAACATCAGCAGGAACACCGCCCGCATCACAACGCCGCCCAGTCCCATCGAGAAATGATACAGCAGGTAGTTGTAAGGGCGGCCCAATGTATAGGCCAGACTGCCGTCCTGCACTTCCTGCTGGATGGTGGCCGATACCTGGATTTTGGACAACTGGACCAGTTCCGCCCAGACGAAATACCACAACGTCTGGTTGAGCGTCAGGCCAGCGATCTCGGTCGCGCCCTGCGCCTTGAAGGTCGCATCCCACAATTGGGCGAATACGAAAATGAACAGGATCACGAACACCGCCTGCCCGAACGCTTCCCAGGCGTAAGCGAGGCTGTTCTGAAGGTTGGCGCGGGCGATGGCCGTATATTTGCGGACCTGCGCCCGCCATGTGCCGCGATCCGGCGCGGCGAGTGAGTGGGTGCTCATGGTGCTCCAATCACGCCGGGACGGTTGTCTCCGGTATCGTGCCAAATTTTTGTCTCGTGCATGATGGTAACACCGCATTAGAATCCCGCAAGAACCCTACAAGATCACCGTTAGAACCCCGCCGCATCCCTTCCGACGCTTCCGGCCCCGGTGCTACAATGGGAGAGTATCATCTACTCAGGAAAATGAACGCTTATGGATATGTTCCTGCTGCCCGATTACCGCGTCCGCCAGCGCGAATACCTGCTGGACATCAGCCGCGCCCTGACCGCTCAACTCGATCCGGGTGAAGTGCTGCGCCTGATCCTGAGCGCGGCCACCTCGATGCTGTCCGCCGAAGTGGGCATTATCGCGCTGCGCGAGGGCGAGAAATTTCACATTCGCGCCGTGATCGGCATCCAGCCCGACGATATCCCGCTGTTCGACCCGCTGCTGGAAGACCTGCCGCTGCAATCCGCCGCCGAGTTCGACGTGCGGCAGTTCTACGGCCAGATGCGGCGCGTGGCGCGCGATGTGGACCTCAATCTGCGGCAGGTCGTCGCGCTGCCGATGATCGTGGCGGATACCATGTTGGGCATCCTGTTCATTTTCCGCGCCTACGCCGGATCGCCCACCGAGAACGATCACCGCCTGCTGCAAAGTTTCGCGGACCAGGCCGCTATCGCGGTGCATAATGCGCGCATGTACGAGGCCGCCAATCACGAGCGCAAACGGTTGGCCGCGCTGCTCGATCACAGCGCCGACGGCGTGATGATCCTGGACGCACGGTTGCGCGTCGAACGCTGGAACCGTGCGCTCAGCCGCATGACGGGCTGGCCCGCCGAGCAAACGCCGGGGCTGCATCATGACGTGGTAATCCGCTGGAAACGCCGCGATATGGGGCCGAATCTGTCCGAGGCGGTGCGCGATGGCTGGCCCGGTACGCCGGATGATACGGCGGACGGTGCCCCGGATGGTGATTCCGGCACGCCGCGCACACTGTACGTCGAAGGCGAACTCGAACGGCTGGACGGCACCTCGCTCAGCGTGGGCATTACCTACGCGCCGCTGTTCAAATCCGACGGCGATCTGATAACCATCATCGCCAATGTGCGCGATATCACCCATTTCCGCGAGGCCGAACAGCTCAAATCGACCTTTATTTCCGTAATCTCGCACGAACTCAAAACCCCGGTGGCGCTGATCAAGGGCTACGCCGACACGCTCAACCGCGATGACGCTCACTGGGACGCCGCCACGATCCGCAACGGGTTAAGCGTGATCGAGGAAGAAGCCGACCGCCTGACCGAGTTGATCGAAAACCTGCTGGCCGCGTCCAAGCTCCAGGCGGAGGGGATGCGGTTGGCGCTGACCGACATACATCTGCCGACCATCGTGCAGCAGGCCATCGAACGGCTGCCCACGCGGACCGACCGCCACACCATCACCACCGAATTTCCGCCGGACTGCCCCGTGATCACCGGGGACGAGACGCGGCTGCGGCAGGTGATCGACAATCTGCTGAGCAACGCCGTGAAATATTCGCCCGGTGGCGGCGATATCCTGGTACGCGGCAGGTATGACGCCAACTCGGTCACAATATCGGTCAGCGACCAGGGGCCGGGCCTGCCGCCGGACCAGTTGGAGCGCGTATTCGAGCGCTTTTACCGGGTCGAGGGCGCGCTGACCAAAACCACCCAGGGAACCGGGTTGGGACTGTATCTGGCGCACGCGGTTATCACCGCACACGGGGGCCGTATCTGGGCCGTGAACAATCTCGGCGGCGGCGCGACGTTTTCCTTCACGCTGCCCCGGCGGTGAGCGAGCGGTCAGCTTTCAGCGATCCGCCGTCAACCCCGACACAACCGCATCACTGCGCCACATAGCATATAATAGCGACGTGTAAAGCGCGGTCTTCACCTGTCGGGGAAAATCAAAATGAATACATTAATTCAAGCGGGGCTGAGCTTTGGCCTCAATTTCGTCATTGCGGTTGTGATCGTGCGGTTCATTTATTACCCGCGCCGCCGTGCCAAAGATTACGTCTTCACCTTTATCACCTTCAATACCATCATCTTTTTTGTGCTGCGGCTGCTGCGCAGCGCCGATCTCAGCCTGGGATTCGGCTTCGGGCTGTTTGCGATCTTCTCGGTGCTGCGCTACCGGACGAAAACGATCCCCATCCGGGAAATGACCTACCTGTTCGTGATTATTGCGCTGCCGGTGATCAATTCCATCCTGATTCAGGAACATGGTTGGGAAGAACTGATCGTCGCCAATTTCGCTACGATTGCGGTGCTCTATATGCTGGAAAAAGAATGGGGCTTCCAGTATGAAATTCGCAAAACCGTTACCTACCACAAGATCGACCTGATCCGACCGGAAAACTGGCCGCAACTGCTGGATGATTTGCAGGAACGAACCGGGCTGCCCATCCAGCGGATCGAGATCGACGAATTGGATTTCCAGCGCAAAACGGTCCAACTCCACATTCACTATGACGCGCAGGCGGTGCGTCAGGCGCAAATCACCTTTACGCCGAATCACCATACGCCAGCGGGCGATTATACGGACGTCATTAAACCGTAACGAGGAGTCATGATGAAGAAACTTATCTTTGGGTTGGTGATAGTGAGTCTGTTTACGTTTACCGGCTACGATTCCCGGTTATTGTTGGCGGAAGACGGCGCAGCCCAAACCGGCGAATTCCCATTCACACAAAATGGATTGCTTCAAAATGTCAAAAAACTTCCGTGCGAGCCGAATCCGCCGGAAGGGACCGATCCCGCCGCCGGAGTTTCGTTCGATCCCGATCATATGCTGTGCATCCAGATCACGATGTCGCCGGGGGATTACGCGCTGATGGCTGCCGAATCGCGTTTTGGTATTAATTCACGGCACTACAGCACGATCTGGGCGCTGGCGATTGAGATGGCTCCCCAATGCGCCGAACCCTGGCCCTCGGATTTCAACTGGTATTCCGGCGATATCGCGGTCGATGGTGTGGTGGTCGAGCAGGTGGGGATTCGCAAAAAGGGTTTCCTGGGATCGATCTTCGAAGCCGCGCCATCCTTCAAGATCGACACGGATTATTATGTCGATGGGCAGTTTTTGGGCGATACCGAGCGCCTCACCCTGAATAATAACAGCGGGGACCTGTCACGGATGCGGACCTGCCTGACCTATGACGTATTCACGATGGCCGGGTATCCCGCGCCTCGCTGCAATCTGGCAAACGTGATGATGAATGGCAATCCGTTGGGCGCGTACACACACGTCGAGGCGCTCAA
>JAFGTJ010000220.1 GCA_016934195.1 Anaerolineae bacterium
CCAGCGCGCGCGCAATGCCGATCCGCTGGCGCTGCCCGCCGGAGAATTCGTGAGGGAAGCGGCGCATGTGGTGTTCCTGCAACCCGACCAGTTGCAGCGCCTTCAGCACGCGGTCGCGGCGCTCCGCCGGGTCGCTGACGCCATGCACGCGCAGCCCTTCGCCCACGATCTCGCCCACTTTCGAGCGCGGATCGAGCGACGAATACGGGTCCTGGAACACCAACTGCATCTCGCGGCGCAGCGACTTGAGTTCGGACGGCTTCAGGGCGAAAATATCCTGTCCCTGGAAAAATACCGATCCCCCGGTCGCCGGGATCAGGCGCAGCAGGGCGCGCCCTACCGTCGTCTTGCCGCAGCCAGATTCGCCCACCAGTCCCAAAATTTCGCCCGGTTTAATGTTCAGGCTCACGCCGTCAACCGCTTGCACCACGCCGGTCGTGCGCTTCAGCAAACCGCCTTTGATCTCGAAATAGACCTTGAGATCGCGGATTTCTAACAGGTTCTCGGAATGACTGCTCATACGGTATCGTCGCTTTCGTACAGCCAGCAGCGGACCCGGTGGCCGGGCTGCGCTTCGATCAGGTGCGGTTCCTGGATTTCGCACCGGGTCAGGTTATGCTCGATGCGCGCCTTGCAGCGCGGCGCAAACCGGCAGCCGGGCGGCAAATCGATCAGGTCCGGCACGCGCCCCGGAATCACTTCCAGCCGATCCTTGACCTGTCCCATCACCGGGATCGAGTTAATCAGACCCCGCGTGTAGGGGTGCAGCGGCTCCTCGAACAATTCAATCGTGGGCGCTTCTTCGACAGCGGTTCCGGCGTACATCACGGTCACGATATCGGCCATTTCCGCCACCACGCCCATATCGTGGGTGATCAACATCACCGCCATGTCGCGGTCGTCGCGCAGCTTACGGATCAGGTCGAGCACCTGGGCCTGGATCGTCACGTCGAGCGCGGTGGTTGGCTCATCGGCGATCAGCAGGTCGGGCGCGTAAGCCATGCTCATCGCAATCATGACACGCTGCGCCATGCCGCCCGACATCTCGTGGGGATAATTATCGACACGCCGCGCCGCGTCCGGGATGCCCACGCCGCGCAGCATCTCGACCGCCGCCTCGGTTTTGACCGGCACGCTGCGGTCGTCCCGGTGGACGCGCAGCACTTCGAGCAGTTGGGTAGAAATCTTCAACACCGGATTGAGGGACGATTTCGGCTCCTGAAAAATCATGGATATCTGCTGACCGCGCATCGCCGTCATCTCGCGCCGCGACTTTTTCAGCAGGTCCTCGCCCCGAAACAGGGCTTCCCCCGACACGATCCTGCCCGGCTTGTCCACCAGCCGCAGGATCGACATGGCCGTCATGCTTTTACCGCAGCCGGATTCGCCCACGATGCCGCGAATTTCGCCGCGCCGTACCGTGAAGCTCACGCCGTCCACCGCCTTGACGGTCCCTTCGCGGGTGAAAAAATAGGTCTTCAGGTCACGCACCTGCAACAGCGGTTCGTTACCGGATGCAGGGGGTTTGTCTTTGTTATTGCTGGTCATTCTAGTCTACCTGTCCGTCAACGATCCAGGCGCGGGTCGAGCGCATCGCGCAGACCGTCGCCCAGCAGGTTAAACGCTAACACCGTAATCATGATGGCGATACCGGGATAAAATACGAGGTGCGGCGCGGTGAAAATCTGGTTGCGTTCGGCCCCCAGCATCGCGCCCCATTCCGGCGTGGGTGGCTGCGCGCCCAGACCCAGAAATGACAGCGCCGCCGCGTCCAGAATGGCGGTGCCGATCCCCAATGTGGCCTGGACGATCAGCGGGGCCAGCGCGTTCGGCAAAATCCGCCGGAACAGAATCCGCACGGGCCGCACACCGAGCGCCCGGTCCGCCGTGACGAAATCCTCTTCCTTGACCGCCAGCACCCCCGACCGCGCCACGCGCGCATAGGCCGGAATGAACACAATCGAAATTGCCAGCAGCGCGTTGATCAACCCCGGCCCCAACACCGTCACCACCGCAATCGCCAGGATCAGCGGCGGGAAGGCCAGCATCACGTCCATGATGCGCATGATCACGTTATCGGCCCAACCACCCGCGAAACCGGCAATCGCCCCCGCGATAGTGCCAATGATCACGGCAAACGTCACCGTCACGAGGCCGACCATCAGCGACAGGCGCGCGCCGTAAATCACGCGGCTGAACTGGTCGCGGATATTGCCATCCACGCCCATCAGGTACTGGTAATCGGTAGTCTTGACCACATCGACCGCGCTGCCGCTGGCAAGCAGAACCGCGCCGCCGTTATTTTCCCATTCCACATTCACGACCGCCGCGTCACGGTTCTCTACCACCACTTCCTTCCCGCTGGCGGTATCCCACACGCGGACGGTGTGTTCGCCCTGGGTGAAAATGCGTGTTGACAGTGGGCTGCTCTGGATAGACCGGATCGGTTCGCCGTGTACCAGTTCGAGCACCGGGCTGTCGCCGCCGTTTACTTCCCACATCAAAGCTACATCGCCGCTGCTCGCCAGGACGTTTTGAATACCACGCGAAATCGATTCGCCCCACGCGCCGTTGTCCAGCGGGCCATCATATTCCGCGCTGAATAGTTCCTCATATGAAGCGGTGTTATAGACGTGGAGTTCGTTCCCGCTGGTAGTCAGAATCCGGTTGCTGGACCGGTTAAAGGTCGCGCTGGTGATCGGGGCATCGTGGGGAATGCTGGTTACTTCAGTCGCCACGAACGCATTCCATAACTGCACCTGGTTCCCGCTGGCCGTCATGACCAGCGTGCCGTTGACGTTCCACTCCGCCGCGATGCGCTCGCCGTCCAGTTCAATCGTGCCGACCGGACGCCAGGAAAGCGTATCCCAGATCGTGACGCTGGTGGAGTCAGCAGTCAGAAATCGGGTGCCGTCCGCGTTCCACAGCACGAGATCGGCCCCACCCTCAAGCGTCAACGTCTGCTGAGGCGTGCGGCGGTTGACGTCCCACACGATCACCTCTTCGCCGCTGACCGCCAGGATTTTCTGATCGTTGGGTGCCCAACTGATCGCATCTACAGGGGCGCTGTGTTCCAACGAAAATAGTTCTTTGCCGTTATCGACTTCCCACACGCGGATCACGCTGCCGCTGGCGGCGGCCATGAGCGAATTGGTCGCGCTCAATTCGGCAATATCGACCGGCATACCGGCGTCCACCCCCAGCAGGGAATCGCCCGCACTCGGACAGCCCAGCAGGTGAATACACGGATCGGCACGTTTATTGACGCCCTCCTCCGGGATATCCAGCAGCACGGCCAGCGGATCATGGGTGGCGATCAGGGGCGCGAAGACGGCAATAAAAACCAGAAACCCCAGCATGGTCAGTCCCACAATGGCCGACGGTTTGCGGATCAGGCGTTCCAGTGTTTCGCGCCAGAGACTTTTAGAAGGACGCGCCACAACCGCGTCTTCAACGGCTAATTCAATGTCGGGGGCATCGGGTGAAACAGGTTCTGTGTGTTGCATAGCACTACTCTAGGCGAATACGTGGATCGAGATAGGCGTACAGCGCATCCACAATCAGGTTAATGAAGACGAATACCACAGCGATAATCAGGGTGAAGGCCTGCACGACGGTATAATCGCGGCCCGTGATCGAGTCATACAGGATGCGGCCTACCCCGGAGAGGCCGAATACCGTTTCGGTGAGCACCGCGCCGCTCAGCAGCGATCCCAACGACAGGCCGATAATGGTTACAACCGGCAGCATCGCATTCCGCAAGCCGTGCCGTCCCACCACGCCGATCTCCTTGACGCCTTTGGCCCGCGCCGTGCGGATATAGTTCAGGCCGAGCACTTCCAGCAGGCTGGATCGCGTCATACGGGCAATGATCGACAGCGGGATGGTGCCGACCGCCATCGCGGGCAGGATCAGGTGCTTGGCCGCATCGCGGAAGCCATTCCAATCCCCGATCAGAATCGCGTTAAGGGTGTTGATATTGGCGATAAAACCGGGAAACGTCAGCGCGTCGCCGTCCACGTTCCAGCCCCACGCCTCGTAAAATGGCTGGATCGATACCCCGGCGGTCAGGCGTCCGGTCGGCGGCAGCCAGAACGGGGTATCCTTCAGCGCCACCCCGAACAAATAGGACAGCATCAACCCCAACCAGAACACCGGCATCGAGACGCCCATGTTCGCGCCGATCATGGTGCCCACGTCCACCGCCGAATTATGGTAATAGGCCGAGATGATACCCAATGGAATGCCCAATAACACCGCGAACAGCATCGCAAACGCGCTGAGTTCCAGCGTAACCGGCAAACGTTCGACCATCAATTCGGTCACGGGCCGCCCAAATTTGAGCGACTCGCCCAGATCGCCGTGCAGCACGTCATTAATATAGATGCGGAACTGTTCCAGGATCGAGTCGTTCAGGCCGTAGCGCTCGTTGAAGGCGTCACAGATTTCGTCAGTGGCTTTTTCGCCCAACGTCGAACGGCACGGATCGCCCGGCAGCAGCCGCGCCAGCGCGAAGGTTACAAACAAAATGCCCAACAGCACCGGAACTGCCAGCGTCAGGCGTCGCGCGAGATAACTTGCCATGATTCACTCGCCTGCATGATGTCACCAACTAGTCAGGGAAGTATAACGTATTCTTACGCAAACAAAGAAATAGTTAGGGGGCGCTCCGCGAAGCGCCCCCCGGAAAGTGCCTCTAAAAGGCAGATTACCGGCTTACTCCGCGGCGGGCGGCGGATTCAGGAACCCGTCGAACAGGCCAGGGAAGTAGGTGAAGCTGCCGTTGCGCCCGACGTGCAGCGGGTGCGCAGCATCCCACTGGACCACGTAGGACATCACGACGTCGTTGGCGTCCAGGGTGGAACCGTCATGGAAGGTAACGCCTGAGCGCAGGTGGAAAGTCCACTCGGTCAGGTCCTCGTTGGCTTCCCAGGTTTCGGCCAGCGACGGACCCACGTTGGTCCCACCGATCTCGTAGGCCAGCAGCGCTTCGTTGATCTGCTCGCACGCGCGCAGTGATTCACCGTCGGTTTCATCGGCGCAGTACAGGCCAATCGGTTCGGCGTTCTGCATCCACACCAGGGTATCCTGGCCGGAAACCTGCATCACGGCGAAGTATTCGTTACCGAGCGGGCTGGCGTGCGCGCCTTCAACTGTTGCCTTAAACGCGGTCGCCGAAGCGCCATGCGACACCGGGATCATCGGCACGAGGTCCTTGATGGCCTGGTTCGCTTGCACGTAGATTTCCAGGCGGGCTGCCGGGTCCGACAGAGAAGCCGCCGCCGCCAGCGGTTCGGTGATTTCGGGGTGCGTGTCGCCGAACTGGTCGGACGCACCACCACCGAAGTGGAAGTCGAGGAAGTTGGTAGCATCCGGGTAATCGGCTCCCCAACCGAGCAGGTACATGGACAGTTCGCCCGCGTCGCTGGCGTCGATAAACGCGCCGGATTCCATCACGGTGATGGTCGCGGTGATGCCCAGGTTTTCCTGCAACTGGGCCTGGATGTCTTCCGCTACGCGGCCCGGTTCGGGCAGGTAGGAGCGGAACACGTCGCGGTAGTACAGGTTGATCTCAAAACCATCACCCAGACCGGCTTCGGCCAGCAGCGCACGGGCAGCTTCAGGGTCGAAGTCGTACCAGGACACCTCAGGCGTATAGCCGAAGATCGAAGGCGGCATAAACTGGGTTGCGACCAGCGTGCCGGGGGGATAGAAGTTGTCCACGATACGCTGACGGTCGATGCCCATCGCCAATGCCTGGCGCACAACCACATTGTCCAGCGGCTCAAACCAGTTGTTCAGGCCGATGTAGAAGATGTTGGTGCCGGGACGGTCGTAGAGGATCAGGTCCTCGGCATTACGGATCGTCTCGTAATCGTCGGGGGTGGGGTTGTCGATACCGTCCACCGTACCGGCCTGGAGTTCGGTCAGGCGGGCCGCGCCTTCGGAGTTCCACCGAAAGACCAGGGTGTCGGTCAGGGCCGGGGTGCCCCAGTAGCCGTCATAGGCCTTGAGGGTCAGGTTGTCACCGCGCACCCACTCATCGACCATGTACGGGCCAGTACCAACGGGGGCTTCCACCAGATCGCCACCGCCGCCGGTCGCCTCAAGGTATTCGGCGCTGTTAATCGCAAAGGCCGAGAACGCCACCTTCGAGGGGAAGGCCGGGTCAGCACGGCACAGGGTAAACTTGACGGTCAGTTCGTCAAGCGCCTCAATCGTCAGAAATTCCCCGCTGTAATTTTCGGTGTAGCAGCCTTCCGCCGAATAGGACATCGGCACGAAGTCCTGCGCCTCGGTGCTGCCGGGCAGGGCGACAATCGAGAGCGCCAGCGCGGCCACGATCAGCAAAGAAACGAGATAGCGTGTTTTCATTTCAAACAAATCCCTTCTACTCTCCGGTGTAATCGATCTTACGCGAAAAAAGGGTGCGGTTGTCACTCAATGGTACGATAGGGAACTCCTTTCCCGCTAAAGGAATAGACACAGACATAGAGTGTTCAATGCAAAAACCAGGAGTAGTCTGTGCGATAAAGAGTTTAATAAACAATACCAAATTAGTAAGCTCGTAGCAAGAAGAGAATTAAAAACGATGTGGCGCGATCCTGAGTCATGCAGCCCGCACGCACCAGAAACTATAGCATAAGAAAGCGTAAGGCCCCTCATTCCGGTTTGTTTAATCTGCCCAAAACGATTTGAAACGCATCTTGAGCGGGGGCAGGACCAACCGGGGCCATCGCCACTTCCGAAAATACCAACCCCTGCTATACTGAGCTTACTGTATATTATATATAGATACACTAGCGTCGTGTTCAGGAGCATTCCATGCGCGATTTTGTGTCCCAACGTGTGAAGATCGTCCCGCCATCGGGCATTCGGAAATTTTTTGATATCAGCGCCACAATGCATGACGTAATTTCATTGGGCGTCGGCGAACCGGATTTCGTCACGCCGCAGCCAATTCTCCAGGCGGGCATCCGGGCGCTGGAAGCGGGCCACACCCATTACACCAGCAACAGCGGCACAACCGAACTGCGTCAGGCCATTTCCCGGTATGTGCAGCGCCACTACCAGATCGAGTACGATCCCGATACTGGTATCCTGGTCACGGTAGGCGTTAGCGAGGCGATGTACCTGGCGCTGAATGCCGTGCTCGATCCGGGCGATCAGGTGATCGTTCCCGAACCGTGCTTTGTCTCCTACGTGCCGGAAGTCATTTTCGCGGGCGGCGAGCCTGTCATTATTAACACCAGCGTCGAAAATGGTTTCCAGGTCACGGGCGCAGAAATCGAAGCCGCCGTCACGCCGAAAACCAAAGCGATCCTGATCGGGTATCCCAACAACCCGACCGGCGCGGTGATGTCCCGCGAACGGCTGGCCGAAGTCGCGGGAGTAGCGGCCAGACATGATCTGCTCGTGATCTCGGACGAAATCTACGACCGGCTGGTCTATGGCACGTTCACCCATACCCATTTTGCCACCCTGCCGGGGATGCGCGAACGAACCATCGTGCTCGGCGGATTCAGCAAAAGCCACGCCATGACCGGCTGGCGGTTGGGCTATGCCACCGGCCCGGATGACCTGATCGCCGCCATGCGCAAAATCCACCAGTACACCATCATGTCCGCGCCAACAACCGCGCAGTTTGCCGTCGCCGACTCGCTGATCAGTGACGAAACCGAGGACGCTGTACAGCAAATGCGGGCCGAATACGACCGCCGCCGCCGCCTGATCGTCCAGGGCTTCAATGAATTAGGGCTGGCGTGCTTCGAACCGGGCGGCGCGTTCTACGCCTTTCCCAACATCGCCGCCGCCGGTATGGATGAACATACCTTCGCCGAAACGCTGTTAAAAGAAGAACGAGTCGCCGTGATCCCCGGTTCGGCATTCGGTATTAGCGGGGCCGGGTACGTGCGCGCCTGCTACGCGACCGCCTACGAACAAATCGAGGAGGCGCTAGAGCGGCTGCGCCGCTTCATGCAGCGTCACGGCTAAATGTCAATAAGATAACACGGTCAGCACGTTTGCCAGGAATGCCGTTTGGCTCCACAATAAACACTGCACACCATTAGAGCAGGTTGAGGAGTGGTTGATTGTGGAAGCAAACGAACGCCAACGACTATTAAGCGCGCTGGACAAGCTGATGAATCAGCGGTCACAGGACCGCGCCTTGCTTAGCGAACTGTTGAAAGAATTTTCGGAGCGCCTGTTTACGGCATTGGAACGAGTCCTATCCGAAATTGCCACATCGGGCGTAAAAGGGATCGGCAAAGCGCGCCGCCTGGTCCACCCGGCGGGCGGGGGACGCGAAGGCTTCCAGATGTTCATTGAAGACTGGAGCATTATCTTTGTGCCGCTGCTGGGCTTCGCCCGGCCCAACACTGACGACGAAGCCCGCATCCCCCCCGTTCAATTCAAGGAACTGTGCGGGCGTATCGCCGTCTTTCTCACCGACGATCCCGAAGGCGACGCCTTTTATGACTTCCTGGTATTTAATGACCGGTCGTGGTTCGCGTGGGGATATGGCTGGCCCAAACAGCAGGCCGACATTGATGACACCGATTTTGAAGCGCTGGCGCTGGAACTGATTCACAGTTTCGTCAAAGACATTTTCGTAACCTGGCACCCCCGCGAATCCACCTTCCTGAAAACGGCGCTCGATACCAAGCAGCGCCCCTATACCTTTGGACTGCCCGGTGAAGAACGTCAGGGTGGATAACCCGGCCACAATCTCTATACTCTATCCAGTCTATCACCGCGCATCCGAACAAACCTTCAAAACAGGGCACCCAACAGCGGGCGCTCTGTTTGATTCTTACAAACATCACCGTCATCGAACGGACGTGCGGAATCTTTAACAAAACACGGTCCTGATTCCAAAATTTGTGTAAAAATGCCCAACCTTAAAATTTTCAAACAGCGTGGAAATTTTAAGGTTGGATAATGCGGAATTATCCCACTTATCCCTAAAAACCCGCTATTTCGGCAATTAATATTCTCACATCCCCCAGATATTGGGCTTAAAAAGCCTGCGACTCTTTTTGTATTCTGGGCTTTCAGAGTTTTAAACTTTCACGTCCTGACTCAACCTGACCAATTCTTAAAAAAACGAATTCTTTAAGGTTGGAAGGGTTGAATCCGATTGAGTTTGGTGCCAGAGTTTGTTAAAATAGCTTTACTTTGGAAGTCGGGGGATAGCCCCTCTAATAAAACCAGAGCATGGACCTTACCACCATCTCTGGACGGTTCGTCAACACTACAACACCTGACAATTTTCATACCAGCCACACGGGGATCGGCTCGTTTGTGTCCCCGCGTATGCAGTCTTATTGTCTCTTGGCGGAGCCTCATGTACGCGCAGACGTTAAGCCCAAAAGAAGCGTGGCAGACCACCCTCGGCCAGCTTCAACTCCACCTCTCCAAACCCTCTTTCGACACCTGGTTGAAAGGGTCGGAGGTGCTGGCGTATGAAGATGGCGAGTTTGCCATCCGGGTTCCGCACGCCTACGCTAAAGACTGGCTCGAAAGCCACCTGGACGCGCTCATCACCCGCACGCTCGGCAACGTTTTCGGGCGCACGGTCCAGGTGAATTACGTGGTGCATCTGCGCAACCGCGAAACCATCACGCCCGAACCGGGTACCCTGTTTGAATCGCTGGCAGTTACCGGCAGCCAAATCCAGGATCAGGACAAAAGCAGCACAGACACAACTCACTCGCCCTCCCCGGCAGCCAAAAGCGACGAAACTCCGGCAGGAACCCCGCCGGACGAGTCACCGCCCGCCCTGCCGACGCTGATCCGTCCCGATTATTCGGAGTGGGACCCGCGTTTCAACACTATCCACCACACGACCACAATGACCCGCCCCCCCGCCAAGCGCGTGAAGTTCGACGAGCGGTACACTCTGGATACCTACATCACCGGGCCAAGCAATACGTTTGCCTTTGCCGCCGCTCAAGCCGTCGTTGACGCGCCGGGCAAAACCTACAACCCGCTGGTGATCTACGGCGGATCGGGGTTGGGCAAAACGCACCTGCTGCACGCCATCGGGCAGGCCAGCCAGGACGCCGGGAAATATGTGCAATACGTCACGGGCGAGGCGTTCACCAATGAACTGGTCGAAGCCATCCGGGACCAGACCACCGCCGGTCTGCGCGACCGCTACCGCCATGTCGATGTGCTGCTAGTCGATGATGTGCAGTTCATCGCGGGCAAAGCCAGGACCGAAGAAGAGTTCTACCACACCTTCAACACCCTGTTCAGCCAGGGCAAGCAGATCGTCATCACCTGCAACCAGCACCCCCGCGAGATCAAAAAACTGGACGACCGGCTTAGTTCGCGCCTGCAAGGGGGCCTGCTGACCGACATCCAGCCGCCGGAATTAGAAACCCGGCTGGCGATCCTGCGCGCCAAATCGCTGGCTCAGGGCAATACGCTGCCGGACGAGGTAGCAACTGTCCTGGCGAACCACGAAACCAGCAACGTCCGCGCGCTGGAAGGACTGCTCACCCAGGTCATCGCGCGCGCCACGCTGACACGCCAGCCGCTCACGTTAGCGCTGGCCCAACAAGCGCTGCAACTCAAGGATGGTCCGGCCCCGTTCCGCCGCCGTGCCACCCGGATCGAGGATATTCTAAAAGCGGCAGCCGCCTACCACCAGCTATCAATGGACGACGTGATGAGCACACGCCGCACCAAAGACGTTGTGTTAGCCCGCCAGGTCGTGATGTACCTCGCCCGCGAAGAAACCGACGCCTCGTTGAACCAGATCGGGGAAGCGCTCGGCGGACGCAATCACAGCACCGTGCTGCACGGCTACCAGAAAATCGCGGACAAGGTCGAGCAAGACGACGATCTGAAACAGGAAGTCAATACCATTCGCCACCAGCTCCGCTTGTTCCCTGACGACTGATCAAACCACCTGATTTTCCCGGCAAGGCGCATCCCGCGCCTTTTTTGTTTGTCCACAACCAGACCGAGTTATCAACAACCCCGCCCTTTTAACATACCTATCCCGCCCACCACATAGCGCCCCCGCCATGCCACCCCCCCCCACATATACGGACGGTGGACAGTGACCGGGCCAGCCATTTTACAACGGTGTCCAAACCTTTCTACAGCCTATGGACAGGGTGTTGATAACCTGTGTACAGTGGGTTTCCCACATATCCCACCGGAAAAACACATACCCAGATATGGGGGGTACCCTATGTCGGCCTGCACACATACACGAACGGTCTAAAACACACCCAATCGTCTTTTTTCCCGCCTGTTGAAACTGTTCATAACTCACGCACTTTATCAACAGGTCCTGTTCACAACGAATAACGCATCTGTGGGATTTGTGTGGGAAATATGTGGGGGAAGGCCCATCATTACCCCCGCTATATGCCGTTCGGGACACCGATTCGGACAGGGTATCTCACATGGCACACCGGGTTGTCAACATATCAACAGGTACTACTACTACGACTATAAATAAAAGAAATTAGAATCTAAGAATAATTTTTTCTCGACGTGCAAATACGCAGCGGTTAACGTAAGTGTGTGATTGCTCGCATGACACGAATTCGCCCTACACAATGCGCCGCTAACCACGTATAATGGCGCGGGTGATGGTTCCCCCCTAATTCGTTCCGTGCTATACTACTGCCGTCCGCTCATACTGAATCAGGTGAGTGAAAAGCACAATGGTCATTCAATCCCCTCAACTTTAGGCTGCTCAGCCACCGGCGTCAGGGCTTAGGCTACTATCAGGTCCTGGAATCCGTTACGGCCCACCCGTGAGGAGGGCCGCACGTCTATTCGGTGTACCATACCTCAACCTCATAACCTATTTTTTTGACGGGAGATATTTGCTATGAATGTCCCGCTCAAGCGGTATTGGGACCTGTTGGTCGATCATCTCCGAGTCCAACGTGGGCGTTTTACGCTGCTGGCGGTACTGCTGCTGAGCAGTATCGGGCTGCAAGTGCTCACTCCCCAACTCATGCGTACCTTCATTGACACCGCCATCGATCCCGACTCCGACACCAGTCTTGTTCCGATTGCGCTGGCTTTTATCGGGCTGGCGCTGGTCCAGCAAGTAGTCGCTGTCAGCGCGGCCTACCTGGGTGAAAACGTGGCATGGACGGCCACCAA
>JAFGTJ010000221.1 GCA_016934195.1 Anaerolineae bacterium
GCTGCTCGCCCACGCCCCATCCGGTGGCGCGAACTTGCTCGGCGGTATCGGTGATGATATCGCGGTCCTGGCCGATGACCTGGGCCTGCGTGACCGCGTAAAACCCTATCTCGGCTCGACCGGCAATACCGCGCTGTGGCTGGGCGCGGACAAGCCGCACGCCGATCTGGTGGTCGTGGCGCACATGGACCGGCCCTCATTCCGCGTGCGTTCGGTGGACGATGGGACGCTGTACCCGATCTGCGCCAACCGTTTCCCGCCCGGTGAGCACCGTGCGCCCGCTAAAGCGGTCCGGTTTGAGCGCGGGCGGCTGGTGGTCGGCGCGGTGGGAATGCTGGTATCGCAGCGCGGCGCGAACGGTGACGAGAACGCGGATTCGCTGCGCTTTGAGGCCAAACGCGGCCAGTTGAACTGGCAGGACACGGTCCTGATGGACGTGAATCCGGCCCGCAGCGGCGACACCGTGATCGGTTCCGGGCTGGATAACAGCGTTGGAGTGCTGGTCACGCTGGTGACAGCCGCCGTGCTGCGCCGGGTAGAAGACATCTTCCGTGACCGGGAACGGCGCTGCCTGTTTGTCTTCACGGACCAGGAAGAAGGTCCGCCGGACGGATTTTTCGGGCACGGCGCGGCCCGCCTGACCCACGCCTTCCCGCCGCCGACGTATGGCTGCGTGGTGGTGGACGCCCACACCGCCGGGCCGGACCTCGCGCCACAGGTGGGGCGGGGCGCGAGTCATGGCGTGATATCCGGGCGCGGGCGCGGATCGGTGGTGCCGCCCAATTACCACGCGCTGGCGGTTGATCTCGCGGTCCGGCTCAATGCGGAACGGCCCCATACCGTCCAGATGAACACCGGCCCTCTCTCGCGCAGCGACGATATGGCGCTCAGTCGTTGGACGCAAATCCTGGCGCTGACCGGCCCGCCGATGACCGATCCACATACCGGGCACGAATCCGCGCGCCTGAGCGATCTGCAAAGCAGTGTATGGTGGCTGGCCCACATTATCCCGGCGGCGATCAACCTCTCGCCCGTGCTGGCCCCGCGCTACGCATTGGGACGCTAACTGCCAACAATAATCAAACAAAATTCCCCTCAAACATTGGGGGAAACGTGGTATACTGTTAACGAAAGGTTGGCGCAGTGTTAGAATTCGGTTTGTCCCCAATGTGTACTAAGGGTAGAACCGACGTTGGGAGGACGGGTTTGTGGCTGATTTCACTGCCGAGGACTATTACAAACACGGACTGGCGTATGCCGGACAGGGCGAATACGGGAAAGCGATCAACGCTTACAGTCGTGCGCTGCGGCTGGCTCCCGATGTGGCCGAGTTGTACTACCGGCGCGGGATCGCGCGCTATCGCGTCGGTCATTATGAACAGGCCGTTGTTGATTACACCCGCGCCATCGAGCTGAAGCACTCGCGCCCCTGCCATGTGTATGTCGGGCGCGCATGGGCGCACTACCACAGCGGCCACCCCAATCTGGCGTTCCGCGACAGCGACCGGGCGATTCAGTTTAACCCCAACCACGCGGCGGCGTATGTGGGACGCGGCGCGGCGTTCCAGGCTCAGGACGAATTCGACCGGGCGATTGCCGACTATACCGCCGCCATTCACCTGAATCCCCAGGATGGCGAGGCGTATCTGCGGCGGGGCACGGCGCGCCAGGTCAAGAAGGATTGGCGCGGCGCAATGGGCGACTATACCACCGCCATCCAATTGAATCCCTGCACCCTCGACGCCTACATCCAGCGCGCTATCGTGAGCGTCGTGCTGCGCGATCACGCGGGCGCGGTTGCCGACTGCTCCGAGGCGATTCACCTTGACCCGGCGTGTACGGTGGCGTATCTCAAGCGCGGGCTGAGCCGGAAGGCGCTCAACGATTTCGAGGGCGCGCTGGCCGATTTCACCGCCGTGCTGCGCCTGGATTCGGATCACGCGGTAGGGTATGCCAACCGGGGCTTTGTGTACCACCAGTTGGGCGATCACACCCGCGCGTTGGCCGATTATGACGCCGCGCTGAGTCTTGATCCCGGCCTGGAAAAAGTGCGGCAAAACCGGGCGCTGCTGCTCGAACTGCGTCCCGACCTGGGTAATTCCAACGATGACACGCGCCGCTAGAATTCCCGCCCACTCCGGCAACTTGGGCAAAACGCCTAAAAGGATTGTGTCGTTTGACAATAGGCGTTTTAGCCGCCGGGTATTACACTCAAAAAGAAAATGGGGCATTTGAGTCCCGCATTTTAGGTTTTTGAGGAGAAAAACTGCAATGCTCAAGAAACTAACCGTGCTGCTGGTCCTGGCTGCGTTGGTGGTGAGCGGGGTTGCCGCCGCCGTCGCCCAGGACGAATTCGTGTTTGGTGTTGTGCTGGTCGGGCAGAAATCTGATCGTGGCTGGAGCCAGGCTCACTATGAAGCCGGGCTGTATGTCGAGGAAAATCTGCCCGGTGCCAAGATGCTACCGCTGGAAAGTCTCAACTCAAACGACCGCCCCGAAACCACGCTGGACCAGGTGGTCGAGGATATGGTGAACCAGGGCGCGCAGTTGATCTTCACGACCTCGGCGGACTTTGAGGTCGGGACAACCGATGTTGCTGCCCTGTATCCCGATGTGACGTTCATCAATGCGTCGGGCGATGATGCGCTGTGGGGCATCGCGCCGGAAAATCTCGGTAATATCATGGGCCAGATGGAATACGGCAAGATGATGGCCGGGTGCGCCGCCGCTCTGAAGACCGAAACCGGCAAGATCGGTTACGTCGGCCCGCTGGTCGATCCCGAAACGACCCGTCTGGTGAACTCGGTCTACCTGGGCGCGCAGTACTGCTACGAAACCTATCGCGGCATGGACCCGGCGGAACTGGAATTCTCCGTGACCTGGATCGGCTTCTGGTTCAATCTCCCCGGTGTCACGCTCGATCCGACCGAAGTCGTGAACGCCTACCTGGATGACGGCGCGGACGTGGTGATCTCCGGTATCGATACCACCGAAGTCATTGTCGTGACCGGCCAGCGTGCCGCCGAAGGCGAAGCCGTGTGGGCGATCCCCTATGACTTTGAAGGCGCGTGCGCCGATGCGCCCGATATTTGCCTGGGCGTGCCGTACTTCAACTGGGGTCCGGCTTACCTGGGAACGGCTCAGGCTGTGATGGACGGAACCTGGGCACAGTCCTGGGACTGGAATGCGCCCGACTGGGACGATATCAATAATCCCGACACCAGCGCCGTCGGTTTTGTGTACGGCGACGGCCTGACTGCCGACGAAGTGGCGACGATGGACGAGTTCATCGCGGCGCTGGCGGCAGGCGCGAAGGGTGAAGACGGCGGCCTGAACCTGTGGACCGGTCCCATGAACCTGCAAGACGGTTCGGTTTTCCTGGCCGACGGCGAAGTCGCCAGCGATGCGCAAATCTGGTTCATGGACGGGAACGCGGATAACGCGGCCAGCCCGGACGAGGTGAACGCGCCGCAGTTGCTCGAAGGTGTCATCGGTTCAACCGAGTAATACCGGGTTAACACGCTGAACATGAGGAGAGGGGCCGGAGCGCTCCTCTCCTGATAGTGTATCCTTGTCGGTTGAAAAACGGCCTCACCCCCTATAATCCCGCGTGCGCGGAGCGCACACCTCCATCCGAGACGCTTCTCCTCGCTGACGCTCGGTGAAGCTATGGAGAGGGGGA
>JAFGTJ010000024.1 GCA_016934195.1 Anaerolineae bacterium
AAGTCCCCTCTCCGCCAGCGCAGGCCGACCGGAGGTCGGTACAGGGGAGAGGGGATTTAGGGGTAAGGCTAACAGTCGGCTTGACAACACGCTCCTGCCAGTTGGGGGAGGGGCTTAAAACGCAGGAAACAGGATCGAACCTACTATGGCGACACGCGAACAAACCTTTGCAGCAACCGACTCGCACGAACCGGCCCTCACGCGGGTACTGATACGGGCCTACGCCGTCAACTGGGAGGTCGTCGCGTATGCGGTGATCTTTGCCCTGGCGCTGATCACGCGGCTGGTGGAACTGGGCGTGCGGGTGATGAGTCACGACGAGAGCCTGCACACCTATTATTCCTGGCGGCTGTACGAGTTCGGGGAATTTAACCACACGCCGCTGATGCACGGGCCGCTGCTGTTCCACATGACGGCGCTGTCCTATTTCCTGTTTGGCGACAGCGATTTCACCGCTCGCCTGTACCCGGCGCTGCTGGGCGTGGTGATCGTGATGATGCCGTTGATATTCCGGCGCTGGCTGGGACGGACCGGCGCGTTGATCACGGCGGTGCTGCTGCTGATCTCGCCGCAGATTTTGTACTACAGCCGCTACATTCGCCACGATATCCCGACCATGTTTTTCGCGCTGCTGATGCTGTACGCCATCCTGCAATACATCGACGGCAAGCGCCCGCGTCAGGCCGTGTGGATATGGGTGATCGCGGCGGCGCTGCTGGGGATGCTGGCCTCAAAGGAAGTCGCCTTTATCTATATCGCGCTGTTTGGCAGCTTCATGACCCTGTTCTGGCTGCTGCGTATGGTCCAGGATATCGGGATCACGCGGCGGCCCGGCACCGCGAGCGGCCACGCCGCCGGATGGCACGCGCCGGTCCTGCAACGGTTGATCGGGCACGCCCTGCTGCTGGCGCTGGTGGCCGGGGTCGTGGTGACGATGGGCGGCTTTTTGCGCTACCTGATGTCCCCGATTCTGTGGACGCCGACCGACCTGTGGTTCGACGCGCCGCTGTTCCTGCTGTTGTACGGACCGCTGGCGACCTGGGGTTTCTGGCACCGGTCCGGCCCGGCGTCGGCCATAATGGGCGCGCTGTCGAACGGCAAATCGTCGCTGTATATCATCGTGGCCGGGGCGATCCTGGGCGTGACCATTGCGCTGCTGATCGTGTGCGTGATCGATATCATCAAGCCCGATCAGGTCTGGTTGCAGGAATCCGTGCTGAGTATCAACGACCAGACCTACGGCACCAACGTCTCGAAGGAATTTGCGACGGCGGTCGAATTCGACCGCACGATGTTTGTCCGGCTGCTGACCTGGGTCGGCCTGCCGGTATTGGGCCTGTTATTTGCGGTATTCCTGACGGCGGTGTTCGTTTTTCCCGGCCATTTGCCGCTGCCCTGGCGCGAGATTCTGCTGATACTCCTGATCGCGTTTGTGGCGGCGAGCGTATTGGTGATGTTCGAGCGGCGGAGTTTCGTCCACGAGGGCGGGACCGGGCCGTTTGCCGCCGATCCCAACGCCGTCACCGAAACGAGCGACGACGGCTACAAAAATGAATTCATCTGGGCCTCGTGGCTGGTCGGAGTGGTGATCGCGGGCGGGGTATGGGGCACGCGCCTGTTCACCAACTGGTGGGAGTTCCTCGACCGCCAGCCGATGTTTGACATCCTGATCGTGTTGGGGACGCTGATCGTGCCCTGGCTGGCGGCATTCCCGCTGTATTGGGCGGGTTATAACCTGGAAGACTACAACCCCAACTCCATCGAGGGCCGCGATACGCTGCAAGCCTCGCTGAGCGCGATTATACCGTTTACGCTGATGGCGATCTCGGTCGGGACGGCGTGGAACTGGAAACGGTGGATTCCGTCGGCGGCGATTTTCCTGGGATTGTTCGCGTTCTTCTTCACGACGGTTTTCAGCAACCAGTACGGGTTGGCAACCGGCATGATCGGATCGCTCGGTTACTGGCTGGAACAGCAGGGCGTCCGGCGCGGCAGCCAGCCGCAGTATTACTACATGCTGACGCAACTGCCCGTCTACGAATTTCTGCCTATGATCGGCGCGATGCTGGCGAGCCTGTACGGGCTGGTCAAGCTGTGGGCATGGCGGCGCGCGCGGGTGCTGATCGCGCACGAGGAAGCCATCTCGGAGTTTGACGCCGAATGGGACGCCCGCTACGGTGATCCCGACGATTTCGAGGATTCGGGCACCGTTGACGCCCGCCTGAACGAGTCCGACCCGCTGCAAATGGGCGTGCAAACCGTGATCTCGCTGGACCGCAGTACGGCGATATCCAGACCGCCGGACCTGACCGATATACCCGTACCACCCGAACCGCCGGATGAACCCGACCCGTCCCTGGTTCCGCTGGAAGACGAGGAAGAATTCGAGAAACCGAAGCGCAAGCCCAAGCAGGAACCGTTTTTTGGGGTCGAACTGCCGCAGTTCTTCCCGCTGCCGGAACGGTTAACGCGGCCCTTCAGCGTGCAAGAAGAACAGGCGCGGCGCGTCTCCGATCCCGAATGGATCGGGGCGTTCCCGTTCCTGGCGCTGGTCGGTTACTGGGCCATCACGATCATTTTTGGACTGACGCTGGCCGGGGAAAAAATGCCCTGGCTGACGGTTCACCTCGCGCTGCCGCTGATCCTGGTTACGGGCTGGTGGTTGGGCCGCGTGGCGGACGGCATCCGGTGGGACCGGCTGAAAGAGGGCGGTTGGCTGCTGCTGTTGGTGGCGCTGCCGCTGGCGTTTATGGCCTTCGCGCAGGTCGTGCTTGGACTGTGGGGCAAGGGCGCGCCGTTCCAGGGCCGCGAGATCGAGGATTTGACGGCCAGCGGGACGTGGTTGTCTGCTGTGCTGATCCTGTCCGGGGCGTTATACGTGGTCGGGCGTTTCGGGCGGCGGTTGGGACTGGCGCAGATCGGGCGTATGACGGTGCTGGCCGGTGCGCTGATCCTGGCGATCCTGACGGCGCGGGCGGCGGTATGGGCCGCGTTCATCAATTACGACTACGCCACCGAATATCTGGTTTACGCCCACGCCGGACCCGCGATCAAAACCGTCCTGGCGGAAGTGGACCGCATCGCGGAACTGACCAACGAGGGGAGCCAGATGCGCGTCGTGTTTGACGACGAGTCCTCGTGGCCCTATTCGTGGTATTTCCGCGACTATCCCAATTACGCGCTGCTGCGCGGCGAAGCGGG
Source organism: Anaerolineae bacterium (assembly GCA_016934195.1). Taxonomy (GTDB): domain Bacteria; phylum Chloroflexota; class Anaerolineae; order Aggregatilineales; family Aggregatilineaceae; genus JAFGTJ01. The sequence continues at coordinate 3,202 of JAFGTJ010000024.1, forward strand.
CAGCGTCAATGCGACGGATTTAGAGGGCGCGCGGGTCGTGATCGTCGGCAATAAAAAAGTGGGCGACGTGCGCCGCATCCTGGGCGACCGTTACTACGAGTTCGGTTATATCCGGCTGTGGTGGCCGATGCAGGAATATTTCAACCTGAATTACAACCGGGTCGCCAACGTCTTCAGCCTGTCGGATTCCAACATCGCGGCGCGGTATTACCGTGAAGGGTTGTTCGATATCTGGTTCAGCCGCGATTATTCGACCTACGCGCAGGCGATGTGCATCGATGCCAAGCAGTTCCGCTGTGATGACGAAGCGGAATGGGGCACCACGCCGGACGAAAAGAAACAGTTCCGGCTGGCGTGCGAGGCGGCGGTGATCAGCGAGTGCCGCAGCGATGACCGCTTCTCGGTCAACAAGTGGCCGGTTTCCGACCGGATGTACTTTTTCGTGGATAAGGCCATCGCCGCGCAAATCTGGGACGCCGGGATCGGCAGCAGCACGGTCGATATCCGCGAGCCGGAGTATCCCGAAGATCAGGTCGCCGTCGAAGTCGCGCCGGAGATGGTGATCGGTGAGAACCTGGGATTGGTCAACCCGCGTGGGATCGCGGTGGACGGTGATGGTTTGATTTACGTGGCCGATACCGACCGCAACCGGATTGTGGTCTTCACCACCGAAGGTCAGGAATTACTCAGCATCGGCGGTATCGGCGGTATCGGCGGGCCGGACCTGCTGCTGCAACCCTGGGGCGTGGCGGTTGGCGCGGACGGTTTGATCTACGTGGCCGATACGTGGCACCATCAGGTTAAGGTCTTCAACGCGGCGGGTGAACTGGTCAACGCCTGGGGGCATGAGGGCGTCACGCCGGGCGACGGATCGCCGGATGCGTTCTGGGGTCCGCGTGAAGTCGGTGTCGGGCCGGACGGTCTGGTCTACGTGGCCGATACCGGCAACAAGCGCGTGCGCGTCTACACAGCGGACGGCGAACTGATCCGCGACCTGGGCGGCGCGGGCGCGAACCTGGGCCAGTTGGATGAGCCGGTCGGGTTGGCGTTTAACCCGGTGTCGCTGCACCTTTACGTGGCCGAAGCGTGGAACAAGCGCGTCAGCGTGTTTGATGCGAACGGGTTGGCGCTGCGGACCATCCCGGTGAATATGTGGTTCCACAACCGCGAATCGTTCAACCGTCCGTATCTGGCCGTCAGCCCGGACGGGACGCTGGTCTACGTGACCGATATGGACGATCAGGTGCGGATCGTGGCGTATAACCTGAATGGCCTGCCGGTCATGGCGATGAGCGTACCTGCCGACCTGGAAACCGGGAGCACGGGCTTTGGTTCGCCTGCCGGGATCGCGTTTGATACGGCGGGCCGCCTGTACGTGGTGGACGCCGATCAGGGCCGGGTGTACGTTTTCCCGCCGTCCGAAGTGCGCGGCGAGATCGAGCCGGTTCCGCCCGGCGGCGTGTATGTGCCCCCGGTCGAGTCGGGTGAGTCGGGCGCGGCTGGTGAGACTGATTCCGGCGAAGCAGACCAGCCGCCGGACGATCAGCCAGCCGACACCGCAGAAGAGGCCGGATCGGAGCCAACCGGCGCGGAGATCGAGGACCAATCCGAAGATTCGCCGGAAGCGCCGCCGGACATTGATCTGGCCGACCTGAC
>JAFGTJ010000025.1 GCA_016934195.1 Anaerolineae bacterium
GATCGTCAGCGAGGGATACACCTCATCCACCGCGCCATAATACCCCACGTAACTGAACCCGTAATGCCAGATGTAACGCGCCGCCAGTGATAAATGGGTATTCCACTGGGTCGGCAGGGGATCAAAGCCCTGGATTTCATACGTGAGCAGAGCCGCCAGAGTCAGTAACGGCAGCCACCACCGCGCCAGCAGTCCGGCAGCCAACCCGATCCGCCGCCACTGCGACCGTACCAGCAGCGCCGCCGCTATCCCCAGCGCCGTTGTGAACAGCAGGTCTACCAGCAGATAGGCGATCACGAACAGCAGCGCCGCCGCGCCGAGCACCAGAAATTGATCGTCCTGAAACCGGGACGAAGGTCCCGCGCCGCGTAAAACGGTGTGCGCCTTGCTGTGGATTTCGGCAAGCTGCCAGAACATAAAAAGCGCCTTCAGCCCGATCAGGCGGAAATACAACGGGGCCAGCCAGCCCACTATGGCGCGCAACTTGCCGCCGGTCAGCTTCCCGCGCGCCAGCGGCGTGATCCGCAGCAGGTCCCAGGAGTGGTTACGGTACTCGCGGTAGATGCTTTCATAGGCAAACGATATCGCCAGAAACGACGTGATAAAATGCAGCAGGTGGATGGCAACCAGCGCCAGCAGCACGATCAACCGGGACTGTCCGGTATTATGCTTCACGGTAAACAACGCCAGCACCGCCGCCAGCGCCAGCACGGACAGGACGTTCAGGGCGCGCGGGCTTTTACTGCGCTGCCGGTGCAGCCGCTCAGCCCGGTAAACGGGATTGGCGTATGTGGTCCCTGGCAGCAAATGAGATCAGTCCTTTTCAGGTATTCCCCCACAAACCTTGAACCATTGTGGAGCAGGAGCCGAGTCTTGACAAGCTGGACACATTCCACCGGGTTTCTGTAATGACGCTTTTTGAAGCAAGTCCACCGGGGCAGCTATAATGAGGGCGCATGTCTCAAGATGATGATTTGAAAATTTGAAAGGTTTTTATACATGGCAAACTACATTTTGGCGCTGGACCAGGGCACGACCAGTTCGCGCGCGATCCTGTTCGATGCGGCAGGCCAGCCGGTCAGCGTGGCGCAGCAGGAATTCCCGCAGCATTTCCCCCAACCCGGCTGGGTCGAACACGATCCGCTCGATATCTGGCGCACGCAGCGCGACGTGGCGCACCAGGCGCTCGCTCAGAAGGGTATCAGCAGCGCGGACGTGGCCGCGATTGGCATCACCAACCAGCGCGAAACCACCCTGATCTGGGATCGCACCACCGGCGAGCCGGTCTATAATGCGATTGTGTGGCAGTGCCGCCGGACCGCCGCGTTATGCGATCAACTCAAGGCGGACGGCTTCGACCGGGCGATCCGCGAGAAAACCGGGTTGGTCACGGATGCTTATTTCTCCGGCACAAAGGTCGCGTGGCTGCTGGACAACGTACCCGGCGTCCGCGCGCGGGCCGAACGCGGTGAACTGGCCTTCGGTACGGTCGATTCGAGGCTGCTGTGGAACCTCAGCGGCGGCGCGCTGCACATCACCGACGTGACCAACGCCAGCCGCACGCTGTTGTATAACATCTATGCGGGCGACTGGGACGGCGATATCCTGGCTCGTCTGAATATCCCGCGCGCGCTGCTCCCGGCGGTCAAACCGTCCAGCGCGGTCTACGGCGAGACGGTGGCGAACCTGTTCGGCACGGCGATTCCACTGGCCGGGATCGCGGGCGACCAGCAGGCAGCGACCTTTGGGCAGGTGTGCCTGTCGCCCGGTATGGCAAAAAACACCTACGGCACCGGAAGTTTTTTGCTGCTGAATACCGGCGAACAGGGCATCACGTCCGACTCCGGCCTGCTGACCACCATCGCGTGGCAGATCGCCGGTCAGCCGGTGATCTACGCGCTGGAAGGCAGTGTCTTTATCACGGGCGCGGCGGTCCAATGGCTGCGCGACGGGTTGGGCATCATCCAGAGCGCGCCGGAAGTCGAGCAACTGGCGTCCAGCGTAGCCAGCGCCGACGGTGTGTACTTCGTCCCGGCCTTTGTAGGATTGGGCGCGCCGCACTGGGACGCCTACGCGCGCGGGACGCTGGTCGGTTTGACGCGCGGCACCACCAAAGCCCACATCGCCCGCGCCACGCTGAACGCTATCGCGCTGCAATCGCGGGATGTGCTGGTAGCGATGAACCACGACTCCGGCATTACGCTGAGCGCGCTGCGCGTGGACGGCGGCGCATCCCAGAATGACCTGCTGATGCAGATTCAGGCGGACGTGTTGGGCGTGCCGGTCCAGCGGCCCGCCGTGACCGAGACGACCGCGCTCGGCGCGGCATATCTGGCAGGGCTGGCGGTCGGATTCTGGCCGGATGTTGATACGTTGGCGCAGCAGTGGACGCTGGATCGCACCTTCGAGCCGCGCATGGCCGACTCCGACCGCGAGGTCCTGATCGCGGGCTGGCAGCGCGCCGTCGAGCGGGCGTCCGGTTGGGTGCGCGACTAAATATTTTCCGACAACCTGAAAAGAGACAACAACCCATGACCGAGCACAAAACCGATAAATCCAAGACCTGGGGACCGGATACCATCGCCATCCACATCGACAAGGCGCTGAACGAGACGACCTCCCTCGCGCCGCCCATTTACCAGACCAGCACCTTTGTCGCGCGCACGGCGGACGAATTCACCACGATGGCGAACGAGCCACAGCACCCGCGTTTTTATACCCGCTACGGCAACCCGACCCACGAACAGGCCCAGGCCGTGATCGCGGCGCTAGAAGGCGCGGACAAGGCGCTGATGACCAGTTCGGGGATGGGCGCGGTGTCGGCTATTGTCTTTGCGCTGCTGGAACAGGGATCGCATGTGGTGGCGCAGCGCGTTCATTACGGCGGATCGCTTGGCATATTAGAGAACGTGCTGTCCAAATTCGGCGTGGAAACGACCTTCGTGGACCAGACCGATCCCGGCGCGTTTGCCGCCGCGATCCGGCCCAATACGCGCCTGATCCTGACCGAGACGCCGACCAATCCGCTGATGCTGCTGACCGATCTGAAGGCAGTCGCGGCGCTGGGCAAGGAACACGGGATTATCACGGTCACGGACAACACCTTCGCCACGCCCATCAACCAGCGCCCGCTGGACCTGGGGATTGATCTGGTGTTTCACAGCGCGACCAAGTATTTTGGCGGACACCATGACCTCGTAGCGGGCGCAGTGGCGGGCAATGCGGCCCTGATCGAGCGGGTGTGGCGCATGTCGATTGCATTGGGCGTGACGCTCAATGCCTTCGATAGCTGGCTGCTGCTGCGCGGATTGCGCACGTTACGGCTGCGCGTCGAACAGCACAATACCAACACGTTAGCGGTAGCCCGGATGCTGGCCGCGCATCCCAAAGTCAGGCAGGTGTATTATCCGGGACTGGAAGACCATCCCCAACACGCGCTGGCCTGTGCGCAAATGTCCGGCTTTACCGGGATGTTGAGCTTTGAGTTAGACGGCGATTTCGCCGCAACGGAACGTTTCATCGCTCACCTGGACCTGATCGAACGCGCCGCCAGCCTGGGCGGAATCCACACGCTGATCGTACACCCGGCGGCGATGATGGCCGCCGTCATGAGCGGTGAGGAATTCGCCAAACGCGGCATCAAGCCGAGTCTGGTGCGGCTCTCGGTGGGGTTGGAAAACGAGCAGGACATTATGGCGGATTTGCGCGCCGCGCTGGACGCGGTGTAGGCGGCACAGATTTTGCCCCTACGCCTCAAACATTCGCCGGATGAATCCACCTGCCGGGTGGTGAGAAGCGTACAGCGCCGCGAGCACCGCCGCCCGGTCATACGCCACGCGCCGGAAGTCCAGCCGGTAGCCGTCCGAGTCGGCGTCCAGGATCACGTAGCTGGCGCGTGGATCATGTCCCGGAAAGGAATTGCTCACGCTGCCGGTATTGATGGCGCGCACCTCCCCGATCCGGCGATCCTGGGGAATATGTACATGCCCGGTGATCACGAGGTCCGCGCCGCAGTCCGCGAAGGCCGGGATCAGGTCGTCGTCGGAGAGGTCCGGCGAGAGGCCGGGACCATCATCGCGGCCCGGTACAGAGTGAACCACCAGCAGGCGCGTACCGTCCGGCAGATTCCAGCGCTGCTCCAATGGCAGTCCCGCCAGCCAGTCGTACCAGCCGTGCGCCGTGACATACCCGCGAGTCCAGGAAAAACTGCGCGTAATCTCCAATACCAGCGGCAATTTGGACGGATCATCGAATACGGTTTCCGGTTGGGGCGGCGGTACGTCAGTCGTGACGGTGTAACGGTCGGTATTGCCGCGTGTGAACACGGTATTGGGCAGGTCGATCAGGCGATTCAACACGCCGACCGGATCATAGCCCAACGCGGCGTAATCGCCGTTCAGCCAGTACGAGTCGACTCCGCCCTGCGCCTCGATATCGGCCAGCACCGCATCGAGCGCGATAGGGTTGCCGTGAATGTCCGA
>JAFGTJ010000222.1 GCA_016934195.1 Anaerolineae bacterium
TGTCCGCCCAGGCCGGTAGCCCTCACGCAGCCCTCAGAAACCAGTCCCGTGACGATCAGCGTGCGGACCGCGCGCGCGTCGAGTTCGTATTGCAGCGGCGTGTCCTGGAAGGCGTTCCCGTGCTGTTTGTGGATGATCAGGTCATGGGGATCAGGCTTCAGCGCGGGATGCAACTGCCAGCCCGCCGAGTCTTTCGCCAGAAACGAGTCGTTGGCATGTTGGATGAAGATAACGGGCGCTCCGGCATCGCGCGCGCGCCGGATCAGGTCGTTGATATTTTGCAGGAGTTCCGCCGCATGGTAGACCGGGGTCGATTTTTCAAACAGCGCTTGCTGGACATCGATCACCAGCAGCGCCGAACGGGGGCGATCAGACATGGCATACCACCTCGTATGGGTAGGAAAATGACGATCTCAGGGGATTATATGCCTGTGATCTACATCCGACAAGCGCCCCGGCGCGAAAAAAACAGCAATCGTTTGCGTTCCCGGCGCGTGTGCCAGTATAGTTTTGATCAGGAGTTTTGAGCAGTGGGTTTTGAGTCTGGCGTGAGGACCCATCACTCACAACTCACAACCCATCACGCCTGACTCGACACCTGCTGCGGAGAACATGCGATGTCTACTGCACCGCTTACCCTCGGTATTGAAGAAGAATACCAGATCATCGACCCCGAAACCCGCGAGCTGACGTCTTATGTTCAGCAAATGGTCAACCAGGGCCGCATCGTGCTCGGCAGCCAGATCAAAGCCGAGTTTATGCAGTCCCAGGTGGAGGTCGGCAGCCACATTTGCCGCAATATTCAAGAAGCGCGCCAGGAACTGATCCGGCTGCGCCGCACGATCACCGAACTGGCCGAGCAGAATGGCCGCGTGATCGCCGCCGCCTCGACTCACCCGTTTTCGCGGTGGGACGAGCAGCACATCAGCGAAGGCGCGCGCTACGATGATCTTGCCGCCGAAATGAAGGACGCCGCCCGCCGGATGCTGATTTTCGGGATGCACGTTCACCTGGGATTCGGCCAGACGCCGCAAGCGTTCGAGCTGATGATCAACGTGCTCAACCAATTGCGCTATTTTCTGCCGCATGTCCTGGCGCTGTCCACCTCGTCCCCGTTCTGGCACGGGCGCGATACCGGCCTGATGAGCTACCGCAGCCTGGTGTTTGAGAATATGCCCCGGTCCGGCATTCCGCCCCATTTTTACAGTTGGGCCGAATACGATCATTACGTGCAGTTGATGGGCAAGGTGGGATCGTTGGGCACGCGCAAAGGCGACAAGACCGGCGATCCGACCAAAATCTGGTGGGACGCCCGCCCGCATCCCAACCTCGGCACGCTGGAAATCCGCATCTGCGATATTTGCACGCGCATCGAGCACGCGATCTCGCTGGTGGCGCTGATCCAGGCCATCGTCGCCAAGCTGATCAAGCTGCTGAATCAAAACCAGTCCTGGCGCACTTACCGGGGCATTTATATCGACGAGAACAAGTGGCGGGCGGTGCGCTACGGCGTCAACGGTAAGCTGGTCGATTTCGGCATTCAGGACGAGGTGCCCATGCGGTTCCTGGTCAACGAACTGATCGAGATCGTGGACGACGTGGTGGACGAATTGGGCACCCGCAAGGAAATCGCCGCGCTCAAGACCATCTGCGACGAAGGCACCAGCGCCGACCGCCAGCTCAAGGTGTACCATCGCGCCGTGCAGGGCGGAGCCACCGAACGCGAAGCGCTCCAGACCGTTGTCGATCATCTGGTCAAAGAGACGGCGGAAGGCTGGCGGAAGTAAAAAATACATTATCAGGACGCAGATATACGCAGATTTTTGTTTTGATCTGTGTTTATCTGCGCTAATCTGCGTCCCATTCTTTTTTTTGATAGCGTGATTCGCCTGGGACTGAGGCCCCAGGCTATCGACAAACAAGGACCATCAATGGCCCTCATCCAGCGCCTGTTCGACGACTCCGCCCCACGCTACGCCCGCGATGTGGTCCCGCTGCTCGCGCCGCTGACGGCGGATTTTCTCGCTTATCTGGTGCGCTATACCGGGCCGGGACCGGCTGATCGAGCGCGAGATCGAGCGCGAGATCGCGTGCGAGATCGCGTGCTCGATCTCGGCACGGGGACCGGATTGGTCGCGTGGGTTCTGGCTGCCGGTGGGCGGCGCGTGGTGGGATTGGACCTCTCAGGGGAATCGCTGCGTATGGCGCGCCATACACCCGGCTCGGATCGCGTGTCCTACGTCCAGGGCGATCTGACCCGGCCCCCGTTCGCGCCGGGATCGTTCGGCGGGGCGGTGGCGTCCTTCGGGCTGAATACCACCGATCCGGCCCGCAGCCTGCCCGCGATCCGCCGCCTGCTCGTACCGGGCGGCTGGCTGGCGATCCAGGAATGGGGACCGGCCAGCCCGCTTGATCGGGCGGTGAGCGAGACGTTAGCCGAGCATTTGCCCGATGATCCGGTCCCGGCGGTGGCCGCGCTGCGCGACCAGATCGCGGCGCACCCGGCACGCTGGCAGGACCAGTTGCAGGACGCCGACGATTACGCCGAGTGGCTGGCCGATTACGGGTTTACGGTGGTCGATACACGGGAAGAAACGCCGGTCGGGGTGCGCGTGCCGTCGGTGGACGCCTTTATGCGGTACGCGCTGGCCCGCGCCGACCGCCATACCGAGATCGCCGTGCTGGACGCCGGGACGCGCGCCGCGTGCCTGGATGCGATCCGGGCGCGGCTGGTTGCATTCGCCGCGCCGGATGGATCGCTGGCCTGGGAGCCGGTGGTATTCCGGGCGCTGGCGGAGCTTTCAGGTTACATATCCGCCAGCCAATCGGTAGCCGTCGAAGCCGATTCCAGCGGCACGGCGGCTACAATCGTGTTGGATTTCGCCATGAAGAAAACCTCGTATACCCGGCCTTCCTCGAAGGCATTATAGACGTTTTGGTATACCTTGAAGCTTTTTTCTTCGCCCACCTGGACGTAAAAGTGCCGTGATTGAACTGTGTGCGTTGTTGATCCGGTGCGAGATGTTGTGTTGGAGCGCTGCGTGTGCGTGGTGCGGATATGGCGCGAAACCGGCCCGGTGATGGACTCCACGTTGCCGGATGCAAGGTCCTGGTTTAGCATGGTGATATACAGCCACATACCCCCTACCAACAGGACCATCATCGTCCCAAAGCACAGCCCTATGATGGGCCAACCCGTGAACCCATCGCGGACGAGAAGCACGAAGAAGATGATCAGGATGATCCCGAACACGCCGCCGCCAGCCAGCGCTTGCAGCTTGGTCGTTTCGATTTTGGCGCGCTGGTGGGGACCTAACTCGCCGTTCCGATTGGCTTCCAGGTCGTCCACCTGGAAGCCCAACACGCTCTGCAATAGTTGTGATGGTTGTGCCATTATCATACCCCCTCGTAACCAAAATTCATCATTGGCATAGCGTACACGATGACGGCCTCCGGCGCGAGAAGTGCCAGTGAGTCCGGTTTTACGGGGCATCATCCCCACAATTGCTGGCGTAAAATCCCGCGATCTGCTGTGCGAAATCGATCACGCTGCACCGCAGCGCACGCGGCTCCAGCACCTCGACCGCACGACCGTAGCCCAGGATACGCTCGCGCGCCGCTTCAAACGACTCGAACGGGAGCGTTACCACCCGCCAGCCCTGACCGTTGGACGATCCGGCGTCGGTCAGAATGTCGTCAATCCGGTTCCCAAAATGCCAGCGCAGCAGCGGGATCAGGTCCGGCGCGACACGGACGCGGGCAAGATACTGGGGGCGGCTGCGCTCGAATCCGGCGCACCAGTTTTCCCAGAACGCCGCCAGATCGAATCCCGGTGAACGGGTGAAGGACTGAGCGGTGATCTGCGCCTGCCGGATATCGGAAACGCGCATGGCGTCCACATGATCATGACGCGCCAGGACCACGTACCACGCCCCGGCTTTGGCAACCAGCCCGTAAGGCGCGGCCTCCGTTTCGATCAGGCCTCCGTACAGGCTTTGGTACGCGATCCGCACACGGCGGTCGGTTTGTACGGCGGTGTGCAGTGTTGAAAGATACGGGACCGGCGTAGCGTGCTCAAACCACCATGTCCAGTCCAGGTGAAGGCGCTGCTGTAGTTTCTGGGCGGCCTCGTGATGGGCGGGCAGCCGCGCCGCATTCAGCTTGAGCAGTGCCCCCCGCAGATCGGCATGAACGCCCAGGTCGGCCAACGGCGCGGGGATACTGAGCAAAAACAGCGCGCGTAGTTCGTCGTCCGTCAAACCGGTCAACTGCGTGCGGTAATGGTCCATCAAGCAGCACCCGCCCCCCGGCCCACGCTCGGTATAAATCGGGACTCCGGCAGCGCTCAGCGCGTCGATATCGCGGTAAATGGTGCGTTCGCTGACCTCTAGCTCAGCGGCCAATGTTTCCGCCGTCATCCGTCCGCACGTTTGCAGCAACAACAACAGCGACAGCAAGCGATCTGCGCGCATGGGTGGGATTTCCCTCCGAATAATCGATCATTTTTCAGTATACCCAAAATTCTTGACATAAGATGTCAGGTGTTCCCTGTATGATGAGACTATATCCGTTGTTCAGTGATGATTCAGCACAGCAGAGGATGAAAAACGATGAGTGAGCAGATCGAAGTACGGATGGTCCGGTTAGAGTCGATGCGCGTAGCCTCGGCGCACGGGTTCGGCACGGAACCCGAAAACGAAGCGTGGCGAAAAATCCTGGCGTGGGCACGCGAACAAGGGTTGTCGGATGAGGTCCAGCCGGGGCGATTCTTCGGCTTTAACAATCCGAGTCCATCACCGGGCAGCCCGAATTATGGCTATGAGCAGTGGTTGGTCCTGACCCCCGGTGATGCGGTGAACGAAACCGGCGACGTGACGATCAAAACGTTCGATGGTGGACTATACGCGGTCGCGCGCTGCAAGCTGCCCCAGATCGGTGAGGTGTGGAAGCAGCTAAACGCATGGCGCGAAACCAGCGCCTACAAGAACGGGCATCACCAGTGGCTCGAAGAAGCGCGGACGCCTTACGGCACAGCGTTCGAGGATATCGCAATGGACCTCTACCTGCCCGTGACGGAGTAGTTTCCTCGTTTACCAGAGTTGCCTGTCAAGTAGGGGAGGGTTTCAAACCCTCCCCTACGAAAAAACCGTCTGCGTATTTCTGCCGCGCTGTATTAGACTCCGCCGATCTGCCGGGCGCTGGTTTTCTGCGTCACCAGGGATTTGCGTTCCAGCAGGGCCGGGTTCAGGATCGTGAAATAGGGCGGATCGGGTTCGTGTTCCGCGAAGGGCGACAGCCGCCCGCGAAATTCCGGCACGTCACGCCCGCGATCCCCGTCATCAGTCCCCATGCCGTGAATCCAGATACCCAGGTGGACCCAGAACTGCGCGACGACGCGCGTCACCGTGCCAGGGGGCGGATCGGGCAGGGTGGCGGGAATGGCGTCCGGCGACGGCGTTTTGATCACGATGGCCTGCGCTTCGTAATAGGGCGGTGAAGCCAACCCGTACTCGCGGCACAGGTCCTCGATCATGGCGACGGTGGCGCGAATGGTGGAAAACGTCTCGATCACGCCTTCGGCCAGCACGACCGGCAGCGTTTCGCCGTCCGGCCCGACCATCAATTCGGGATCGGGCTTCTGCAAACAGACCGGCTGCGGCAGCCGGTCGCCGCCCCGGTAGTAGCTCATGCGGATCGGGTTAAGGGGATAACCAAGCGCTTCCCCGAAGACACGCCCACCCCGCAGCACCGGCATGATGCACACGCGCGCCGGGTCGGGATAGCGGGCCTGGAA
>JAFGTJ010000223.1 GCA_016934195.1 Anaerolineae bacterium
AGCGCTGGTGCTGGCTCATCCTACCTGGCACGCGGGCATTATCGGCATCGTCGCCAGCCGCCTCGCGGAGCAGTATGCCCGCCCGGTGGTCCTGCTCAACTCGTCCGATCCCGAACGCGCGCGCGGTTCGGCTCGTTCCGTCCCTGGCTATGATATCGGCGCGTCCATCGCAGCCCAGGCCGATCTCCTGCTGGAACACGGTGGACACCCCGGCGCGGCGGGCTTATCACTTCATGCTGACAATATCCCGGCCTTTCGCCGCCGCCTGTCCAATACGCTGCGTGAAATCCGCGATCCGTCAATACGCCCCGGATTGGACCTCGACGCTTACGTGTCCCTGGACGAACTGTCGCTCGATCTGGTCCGCGAACTCAACCGGCTGGCCCCGTTCGGTGAAGGCAACCCACGTATCACCCTGGCAACCCGCGATTTGACGCTCAAGAGTGCCGCGTTCCTGGGCCGGACCAAAGCACACCGCCGCCTGACCGTCGAAGACGCCAACGGCACGCGCCACACCGTCTTGTGGTGGAACAGCGCCGATCAACCACTCCCCGATGGCTTATTCGATCTGGCCTACCAGTTAGAAATCAACACTTTCCGCGACCAGACCGAACTCCAGATCGTTTTGGCCGACTACCGGCGTTCTGAATCGTCCCCGGTTGAAGTCGAGCGTCCGCGCCGCCAGGTCATCGATCTCCGAAACACGGTTAACCAGGAACAGCAGTTAGCCGGTCTGCGCCAGCAGTACCCCGATGCCGCAATCTGGGCGGAAGGCTACCGCCGCACCGAATCGCCCGGTATCCCGCTCTCGGAACTGGAAGAATCACCCGTCCTGGTCATCCATACCACACCAGGCAGCCCCCAGACGCTTCAGGATGCCCTGGAACGCGCCGATCCCACCCTGGTGGTCCTGATAGCCATTGATCCGCCGCTACGCGCTGCTGCGGACATATTTAACCGCCTGATGCAACTGGTCAAATACGTGATCAACCAGCAGGCAGGTCGAACAACCCTCAACGCGCTGGCTGAAGCAGTTGCCCAACGTCCACCAACCATCCAATACGCGCTCAATCATCTCGCCGCGCGCGGCGAGATCGCCGTCGAATACAAGCGCGGTGGCACGCTCGTACTGGCCTGGGGCAACCAGCAGCCCGGTCCTGACGCAGATGTGCAAGCCGCCTTAGCCGCGTTTCAGGCCGGAGTCACGGAAACCGCCGCCTACCGTGCCTATTTCCGCCGCGCGGACGCCCACAAACTCGCCGGGGAGGAGTCAGAAATATGACCCACTACCCGATCCCGGCGCGGACGATTCGCCTTGAAAACGTCGTCGTCAATTCGCGCTTTATCACCACCATTGGCCGCGCCGACACGGTAGCCGAAGCCAAAGCCTTCATTCAAAACGTCCGCGCCGAAATGCCCGACGCCAGCCACCATGTTTACGCCTTCAAAGTGGGCTACGGCGGTAGTATAACCGAGGGCGTGACCGATGACGGCGAACCCTCCGGCACCTCCGGCCCGCCAGTATTAGCCGTGCTGCGCGGCGCGGATATTGGGGATGTCGTAATCGTGGTGACACGCTATTTCGGCGGCACCAAGCTCGGCACGGGCGGACTGGTTCGCGCTTACGGTGGTGCAGCAAAAGACGCCATCGCCGCACTGCCGGTCGAACTCAAAATCGAGAAGCGCTACATCGGCATTACCGCGCCTTACACCTATTACGAACGCCTCAAAATTCTGCTGAACGAGCACCACGCCGAAATCGACACCGAGGAATTCGACGCCGAAGTCACCGTTTACGCACACATGCCCGTCGATCAGGTAGACTCCCTGGCAAACGCCGTCCAGAACCTGACCGCCGGGCAAGTTGCCCTCATCATCCTGGACGAAGCCGGGTGAGAATTGACAGACACCGCCCGGTTGCTTACACTTGGCGCGCGGTGAAAGGAAATCATGCAGGGGAACAAGCGAGGAAACCATGCCCGGTACACTTCTCGACCAGACGTTAGGCGAACGCTACCGCTTTGAGGAACTGCTTGGCGAAGGCAGCTTCGCCCATGTGTACCGTATTACCGATCTCAAGCGCCGCGCGACCTTGGCCGCGAAGGTCCTGCGTCCCGACATCGCCCATGATTCCACGCTGCTCGAACGCTTCCAGCGCGAAGCGGAAGTTCTGGCGCGACTCCAACACCCGAACATCGTACGTTTTTACGATATTGTTGAAATCGAACACCGCGTTTTTATCCTGATGGATTACATCCCCGGCCAGACGCTTAACGTCATTCTTCACCACCACACCGGACCCATCCTCCCCGCCGTCTCACTTGCCTACCTGACACCGTTGGCCGCCGCGCTCCATTTCGCGCACAGCGAGGATATCATCCACCGCGATCTGAAACCGGCCAATATCCTGCTGCACCAAAACAATACTCTCTATGTGACCGACTTCGGCATCGCTCGCGTGCTGAATGCCGTCACCGATCTCACGGCAGGAACCACCATCGGCACGCCGTTTTACATGGCCCCCGAGCAAATCACCGGGGATCATCCCATTACCGCCGCAACCGATATTTACGCGCTGGGCGTGCTGCTCTATCGCATGTATACCGGGCGCGTGCCATTTCTCGGCGACAGTCCCGGCGCGAAAGAAAGCACCAACGCCACCACCACGCCCGCCGCGCGCATCGCCTACGAGCACATGCACATCGCGCCAGACCTGCCCCGCCAGCATAACCCGGCCCTGGACATGGCGATTCAGGAAGTCATACTCCGCTGCCTGGAAAAAGACCCGGTCCGGCGTTATGCCACTATCAGCACCCTGTACGATGCGCTTACCGAGGCAATTGGCGCGCCACCCGTATCCCTGGAAGACCCCGAACAGACCGGCCAGCACAAACCCATCCTGCCCGACATGAAACCGCCCGAATGGTCACAGTTCATCAAGCAAGTGCCGGATAATGCGCCAGTGCCAGACCCACTGCCGAACGATGATACCGGCCCGCTGGTTCTACCGGGCGAAACGTCAGAGCCAGCCGACAATATTCCCGACACACAGCGCGAAACCGAGCCTCATCTTGAAGACAGTCTCGGCCCGGCCCGAACCTTGTTTTCCCTGGGCCGCCGCGCCCACCGCGAACAGCCTCCCACACTGCCCCACCAACAACCCGTCACTGCCGCGCCACCGCCCTACACCACCGCGCCCTATTATCCTGCCTACCCATCCGAACCGAACCCGCACCGCCGCCCCTGGGGAATAATCGCGCTTGCCGTTGGTGCTTTGGCCGTACTTGCCAGCCTGTGCGCCGCTGGTGTTTATCTGGCGGGCATCTTTGACAATGGATCGGATGCCAACACCAACCCGGCCACGCCGCCCAGCACTCCCACACTCGTCAATGCCATCTACGGCAGCCAGCGTATCGCTTTTGACTCCGAACGTGACAGCACGTATGACATCTACGTAATGAACGTGGACGGCACCAATCTTCATTCTATCACCAGCATGTCCGGTGCAGAGCGCGGCCCTTCCTGGTCGCCCGACGGCACCAAGATTGCGTACTATGGAGCCGCATCACCGGAAGGGCCTTTCGACATTTTTATCACCGATCTCGACGGCACCAACTCGCACAATCTGACTCAAACTGATACCGTTGACGAACGTTATCCCACCTGGTCTCCAGACGGAAAACAGTTGGCATTCCACAGCGACGCCGGTGGCGATTGGGATATTTACATCATCAACGCTGACGGCTCCGGCTTGCACGCCATCACCGAGAATGACGTAGACGATCTTGGCCCCGACTGGTCGCCGGAAGGTACGCAAATTGCTTACCACACCCGCGCCTGGAGCGACACCTACCAGATTGCCATTGTGGATGTCAACACGTTGGATGCCCGCCGCATCACAACCGGCACCGACCGCGCCACCTTCCCGACCTGGTCCCCCGACGGCACCCAGATCGCATTTACCATCCTCTCAAGTGATGGCACCAACATCGCCGTCATCAACACCGACGGAACCAATCTGCGCCGACTGACCACCGCGCCCGAAACCGACTCGTTTCCAGACTGGTCCCCGGACGGCCTGACCATCATTTACCAGAGTGGCGATCCCGGCGAATCTGGAATTTTTACGATCCCGGTGGCAGGCGGCACATCCCAGGCTCTGACCGGACGGCAGTCTAATTATCTGCCGGAGTGGGAACCAGGGTATTGATCGGGCCGCTTGTCTCCAGCGTTGGCGTATCCATAATCTCCGGTGTGCCAGCAGAATCAGGAGAAACAGAAGGAACAGGAGTCGCAGCCGTTTCTTCAACAGCCTCGCTCCCGGCAGGTTGAGCCAATGCCGTCAGCCGCGCCTGTAACGCCGTCGCCGTCAGCGCAATCTGCCGGTCATATGTATCGCGCCGGTTCTGTTCATCAACCTTGTCTAAAATACCGTTTGCCGCATAAATGACGTAGCCCAGCACACCCAATCCGAACACAACCAGCGCTACTACGCCCAGGCCCAATCGAATCGCCCGCATATCATCACCTGTCTTTTATACGCTCAACTTGCGCTCAACTAACGTCGGTCTTTCAGGACCGGCAGAACGTGTTAAAATGCTACCCAATAGCCCAATAAAGATCACATACACCTGATGACACAATCACCTACCACCACGCCACGTATCGCCGTCATCGCGGCCTACAACGAAGATCGCTTTATCGGCAGCGTCGTGATCAAAACTTTGGAACACGTCGATCACGCCATCGTCGTTGATGACGGGTCTACCGACCAGACGGCGGTTATTGCCACCCACGCTGGAGCAATTGTAATCCAGCACGAACAAAATAGGGGCAAGGCCCAGGCCATCAATACCGGCCTGCAACGCGCCCGTGCCATGAACGCCGCCACCGTAATCCTGATCGATGCCGACGGACAGCATGATCCCGGCGAGATTCCCACGCTACTGGCCCCCATCGAAACGGGCCAGGCCGATCTCGTGGTCGGATCGCGTTTTCTCGGCACACGCAGCCGAATTCCGCGCTGGCGCATCCTGGGCCAACACGCGCTGACACTCGCTACCAACGTCGCCTCCGGTGTCAGCCTGACCGACTCCCAGAGCGGCTACCGCGCCCTTTCACAAAACGCGCTGCACGCGCTCCGCTTCCGGCCCGAAGGTGGTTTTTCCATTGAATCGGAAATGCAGTTTCTCATCCAGCAGCACCGCCTGGCAGTCAAAGAGGTACCCGTCACCATGACCTACGACGAAGGCCCCAAGCGCAATCCTTTTTCGCACGGAATGCAGGTCCTCAATGGTATTATTGCGATGGTCAGCCAGCACCGCCCGCTCTTTTTCTTCGGCGTTCCCGGCATGATCATGCTGCTGCTTGGCTTGGGAATGGGCGTCATCGTCGTGGATCGTTACAACCAGTACGAAACCCTCGCTGTCGGCTACGCGCTGATCAGCATCATGCTGTTCATCGTCGGCGTACAAACTTTATTTACCGGGATCATTCTCCACACCATCCGGGCATTTTTAGCCGATAACGGACGGTAGAAAGATTGTTTTCATGCCAACAATTATTCTCCGGCACATCGTCAAACGTTTTGTTCCCGGCGACCATGACGATCAAAGCGCCCTCGATTTCATGGTCAGCGCCAGCACGCGCGTCTTCAAAAATCAATTCGTTGACTACCTGGAAAAAAAACAGGCTTTTCACGAACCCATCGAACGCGCCAACGCGCTCGACCGGCTCTCGCTCACCGTCCGAGACGGCGAAACTCTGTCCATTTTAGGACCCTCTGGCTGTGGCAAATCAACGCTGCTCAAAATAATTGCCGGACTGCTCAAGCCCGATGAGGGCGATGTGCTCTACGATGGCGCATCCATTGACGACACGCTCATGTCAGATCGCGGAATCGGCATGGTATTTCAAAGCTACGCGCTGTATCCTCACATGCGCGCCCGCGAAAACATCGGTTTCTATGACACGCTTCGCCGCCAACCGGAAAAAATCCCCGAACGAATCCATCATATTGCCGAAGTGCTCGGTGTCGAGATCAAGCACCTGCTTAGCCGCAAGCCGCCGACTCTCTCCGGTGGCGAACAGCAGCGGGTCGCCGTCGCGCGCTGCCTTGCACGCGATCCAAAAATATTCCTGTTCGACGAACCGCTTTCCAATTTGGACGCCAAATTGCGCGTTGACACTCGTGTCCAGATCAAGCGCCTGCTCCAACATTACCGGATCACGTCCGTCTACGTCACCCATGACCAATACGAAGCTATTGCGCTGGGAGATCGCATCGCCATCATGCGAGCCGGAAAAATCGAGCAGGTCGGCACGTATCACAACCTGTATGATACACCCCTCAATGCGTTCGTCGCGCAGTTCTTCGGCACGCCGCCCATGAACCTGTTTGCGGGCCATGCCTGGGATGACACCTGGGAAGGACGAGGGTTCACTGTTCGCCCCATCCGGCCCGGTCTGCGCAAAGGACAGGCCGTCTGGCTTGGCATCCGTCCAGAACACATCGAGTTAGTAGAGGACGGTATCCCGGCTCATGTAGATCGCATAGAGCCTATGTTCCCGCAACAACGCCAGGTTCTCTACCTGGACTTAAACCGCCAAGAGTGCCTCGTCAGCGCCGGATTGGATACACACATCGAACCCAACACAACCGTCCATGTACGCTTTCCCGCCGCCCATCTCTACCTGTTTGACAAAGACACTGGCGCGCGGATCGGGTAAGCAAACAAGACAAGATGCGCGTTCCGGCGTTTTGAGTATACTAACCATACGATATGCATTCAGGAGGGATAGTTATTATGGTAAAACGTGTGGCGCTGGTCGTTATCATTTTAGCACTGTTCACTTTCACGGTTCCGGCAGGTGCGCAAAGTGACAATTTCGTCGTCGTAAACACCTCGGTCGCCCACATTCGCAGCGGACCGTCATTTTATACCACCAGCCTCGGCACAGTGGTCGGCGGCACCGAACTCCCGGTTACGGGCCGCACTGAACACAGCACCTGGTGGCGCGTCGATTCATCCTTTGGCGAAGGCTGGATCAGTGGGGAAATCGCCGTAATGCGGGGCAATATTGATGCCGTGCCCATCGTCAGCGAACCGACAGGCACGCCCGAAGACCCAACGATTATTGTAGAAGGCAATGCCATCACCGTTTATCGCAACCCCAATCCCGACTCGTTTGTGGTCGGCATCGCCCCAACCGGCGCGGTGATGGTCGTCACTGGCCTGACTACCGACGGTGAATGGTACCAGATACACACCGTCATGGGACCGGGCTTCGTCCGTGTGGGAGAAGTCGCCTTCCGGGGCAATCCTGATGCCGTAGCCAGTGTCAGCGATCCCGGTCCTTCATTTGATGGCCCCACGATCCGCGTAAACATGGACACTCCGGTTACAACCGAACCGGGCGGCGGAGACATCATCGGAACCATCCCGGCGGGCACTGCGCTACCGGCAGGCGGGCGTACCGCCGACAACGCCTGGTGGCAGGTTCGCCCGGACTTCGGCATCGGCTGGATTCCGGTCAATCACGTCAGTTTGGCCGGGGCCGCCACCAATATTGCCGTCACTTCGCCGCTGGCCGGACGTGGACCAGCCTATACCGGCGCAACCTTCGCCACCATCCTCATCGAGTCTCCGCGCAAAATCGCCTACGCCGAAGATTCATTTTCCAGCGACCCAATGTGGGACGCTCGACTCGGTGAGCAGTGCAGCGTTGTGGCCCGCACATATGACGGGTTATGGCTCAAAGTGACCAAAGACGGTTATGTCGGCTGGATGCACTTCAGCGGCATTACCCTTCAGGGCGATATGTCCGCCATCCCCGCCATTGACACCACACCGCCGCCCATCGTAAACGTCGCCATCGTCAACACAACTTACCTCAACGTGCGCAGCGGTCCCGACGTGAAATACGAGCGGTTGTATACGACAGCAGGCGGAGATCGCCTGACCGTAACCGGGCGTCATGCCGATCTGCCCTGGCTGCGCGTTGAAGACAAAGACACTTACGGAATCGGGTGGGTTCCGACCGAATTCATCATTTTCCGGGGCAATTGGGCCGCCGTGCCTGCCGTCACGGAGCCTATTGGCGACCTGGAACTGCCCACCGCCGTCATAGACTTCCCCCACAACGTTTACGGACATCCAGACAAAAATTCCTTCGTGGGGGCTATCCCCGGCGGCATATACACCATCACTGGCTGGAACGCCGATTATTCCTGGGCCATGATCGAAACCGAGGAATTCGGTGAAGTCTGGATTCACACCGACGAATTCGCGCTGCGCGGCACTGCCGAAAACGCGCCCATCGTCGGGTAAATACACCGGGTATCGTAGGGGCGCTTGCGGTCGAACCTTCGGCTCGCGTGCGCCCCTCCCAGTAGGGGCAATTCATGAATTGCCCCTACAAAAATTATCTCGTACATTCATTCATACCGAAGCACATTCATCGGCTTCTCGGCTGCCGCGCTCCACGCGGAAAGTGTTGCTGCGCCAATCGCCACGCCAATCGACATCAGGATCAACCAGCCCATCGTGTCAAATTCGATGGTATTTTGTAGTTCGTCGGGATTCCGGCTTGTCAGCACCAGGATCACCGTGATCAAAAAACCGACTCCATTGCCGATCAGCCCTGCGATCAGGCCGATCAACCCGTTTTCGATGATCAACATCGCCAGCACCCGCCGCCCCTTCAACCCGACAGCCTTCATCACGCCAATTTGACGCCGCCGTTCCTGGGTTGCCAGCGCGACCGTATTGGCGATGATGGCCGTGCCCGCGACCAGCGCCAGCCACGCCACCAGCGTCGGGATCGCCTTCAATTGGTCGATCAGATTCTGGACAAGCTGCGTCAGCGCGCCTAATTCAAACGCGATCACGCCCGGCACCCGCGACACCGCCACCAACACCTGGTCCATATAGGCGTCGTCGCTCTCGTCCACCATTACAATCGTTGCCGTACCTTCGGATCGGACCGTTTCCGGCAGCACGCCCGGCGGAATCATCGACAGTTGGCCCAGTTCCTCTAACCCGGTCTGTTCGGAATTGCGCGAGATGATGCCGCTCACGCGGAACTGGATCAGCACATCGTCCGCCTCGCCGGGATCGTTCTCGAACAGGAACATCAGCCGGTCGCCGACCCCAATATCAAAACGTTCGGTCACAAATGACTCGCGCAGCATGATCCGGTGTTGGCCCGCGTCATCCGGTCCAAATGCACGCCCCGCGATCATGTTGTAGTCGGGCATATTGTCCAGGTCCTCGCGTACCGTCAGCCCCAACGACACACCGGACTCGCGGCGGTCAAGGTTGCTATTTTCGTGCGGATCGCTTCCATCGTCGTTCCTCATACGCGAAAACCGCACTTCTTCGCCATTGACCGTCAACAGCACACTGAGATACATCGTCACCTGCGAGTAGCTCTCGACCCCTTCTAATCCGTCCAACGCCGCCCGCACTTCCTCTTTATGCGTCGAAGTCGGATCGCCGATCAGCAAGTTGCCCTCGGCGGTTTCGGTTAGCTGAAATTCAAGCAAATGGCTGGTTGCACCGGTTGTCAGGGACACAATGCTCAATCCTGCGATTCCCACGCTCAAACCCAACAACGTCGAAGCAACGCGCGCTTTGCGCCCGGCCATTTCGCGCAGAATCAACCGCCCATCGACCCGGTAATTGCGCCGCAGGTAAACCCACAGGCCCATATATACGACGGCTCCAACCAGCGCCCCACCCCACCACGCCGTCGATCCTGTCGCTTCCATGATCCAGAATCCGCCCGCCACCGCCGCAACAGCCAGCATCACTGCCGACGTGCCGCGAGTTGCCGTCTGTGCCATATCTGCCAGATCGCCGTTATGCGTGGGAGTGACCGTTCCCGGCCAGCGTCCGCGCCGCGCTACCCACCAGACAACCAACGCTACCATTGTCAGCAGCACCAGCGCCCAAACGCCCACCAGCACCACCACCGCCGCTGCCCCAACCATCAGACTCAACAGCGTCAGGCTGACGATGCCCATCAATACACCCGGCGGCAGCTTACCAACTGCCCACACCAGGAGCCAGTACAGCACATACACCACACACAACAGCGCCAGCGCGCCCTCAACCAGCACCACTCCGGTAGACATCTCGGCCAGAAAGTTCCACGCCGCCGTATCCGCGATCAGGCTTTCCATGATCAGCCCCAGGATAAAACCAATTCCCGCGCCAACCGTTACACCAAGCGACGCCAACGCGATCACGCCGACCAATGCCCGCGCCCACCAGCGAATCGCCGCGCCGATCAGCAGCGCCAGCAGTGCCCAGGCCACCACATAAGCAGTATCGCCGCGATCCAACGCCCCGATCACGTCATTGGCCGGTTTGGAATCCCCGATCCCGAACGGCAGCCAGATTTCACTCACGACCAGCATGATGCCGGATGCCGCCGCCGCGCCAATCGCCAGCGAGCCGTACAGCAAAATCGCCTGCCGCAGCGTCCGCAGCCCGCCCGTAATCACCGTCCGCCCGCGCTCACCGCGATCCAGTCCGCGCCATGCCGGGACCGGCAGTATCCCGGCCAGTAGTAACCCCGCCGCGCCCGTGATCGTGCCGTCCAACCGCTCGAAGCGCCGGACCAACCGGAATTTGTAATACTCCGGCATGGGCTGGCCCAACCGTGTGTTGGCGATGATCACGCCCGCGAATAAGCCTACCAGCGCGCCCCCGCCCACGATCATATACACCGGCCCGTAGTCAATCGCTCCCTCAACAATCGCGCTCACCAGCACGCCCAGGATCACGATCATCACCACCAGCGTCACCAGCGTTTGCAACAGTCCGGCAGCAGGCATCTGCGCCTCGTTAGGCCGTAACACAATCGCCGGGCGCACCTGTCCCGCGATCAGCGTCGGCATAAAGCCGAACAACCCGGTCATCACCACACCCAAAAACAACCCGCTGAACATCGCCGCTGGATACAGCCGCCATTCCAACGACAGCGAAAACGCTTCCTCGCCCACGCCCCGGATCAGGTAGCTGAGGATCACGCCGATCACGACCCCGATCAGACTCCCGATCACGCCCAGCAGCAGCGCCTCGACCAGAAATATCAGCGTCACGCGGTAGCCCTTCAGTCCCAATGTTTTCATCACCGCGATTTCCAGCGTTCGGCGGCTGACCACCACCAACATCGTGTTGATAATACCGATCCCGCCGATCAGCAGCGACGACAAGCCCAACACCAGGATCAGGTCATCGATCACACCCGCGACCTCGGCGTTTTGCTCCTCAAGTTCTGGCACCGTTGCGCGGTTAAGTTCCTCGTCTATGTCCGTTTCGGAGCCAAGTTCCTGCTGCAACATTTCAACAAGACTTTTTTCGACCTCGCCAATATCGCGGCCCAACGGCACCCGGATAAACACCTGATCCGGCAGCGGGTCCTCGCCCTGGAATTCCGAATCGCTCATCGGCAAATACACGTAATCCCCGAAAAACGCCGCCGCCGGATTCGTCAGCACCGTCTCAGACTCCGCTCGCGCAATTCCGGCCACGTAATACAGCGGATCGAACGCGCCCAGCCGCACCATATCGCCCACCCGCAGCCCTAACCCGGCCTGCCGCGCCAGATTATTCGAGATCACTACCGGGCGAAATTCCCGGTCATCCGGTCCAACAAATACCTCTTCCAGGCCCGCACCTGCCGGTTGGCGCAGCGCCAGTGTGTCATAATACGGGTATTCGCCCGGCTCGACGTATAACGCGATAATGGGGCGGGCCGTTGTTGCATCGCCGTTCACTATCGGGCTGAGCGAGAATCCGCCGTTCACGCGGGCCATCGTGACGTCAACTTCTTCCCGGTCGGCCCATGCGCGGATCGCGTCCACCGTCTCCTGGTTAAAAATCGGGATGCGCTGTTGATCCGAAAGCTGGACCAACTCTGGCACGTTCCGCGAGGCATACACCCGGATGTCGCCGCGATTCAGTTGGGCGAGATTCGTCGTCAGTTCGTCCCCCACCATAAACGCCAGCGACCGCAGCGCCACGACCGCCGCTACGCCTGTCGCCACGCACACCAGCGCAAATACCGTCCGCGAACGATTGCGCCACAGGTCCCGCCAGGAATGGACAATCGCAAACCACAGCAGTTTGTTCAGGCTCATTGTCCCGCATCCTTTGCCGTGTCTTTTTCCGCGACCTGATTTTCTGCGTCCTGGTCTACGATTTGCCCGTCTACCAGATGCAGCACGCGCCCCATCTGCCCCGCCAGTTCGGGATCGTGTGTTACCAGGATCACGGTTGTGCCGGTCTCGCGCCACGCGCTGCGCAGGGCCTCGACCACCACCGCCGACGCCTCCGAATCCAGATTGCCGGTCGGTTCGTCCGCCAATAGCAGCGCCGGGTTATTCGCCAGCGCCCGCGCAATCGCCACCCGCTGCTGCTGACCACCGGAAAGCTCCATCGGGCGGTGTTTCAGCCGGTCCGACAGCCCCAACAGGTTCAGCAGTTCGCGCGCGCGTTTTTCCGCGTCAAACTGCGGCTTCTGCGCAAACTGGACCGGCAGCATCACGTTTTCGAGCGCTGTCAGTGTGGGTACGAGGTTGAAAAACTGGAACACAAACCCAATTTTCTGGTTGCGAACCTCGGTCAACCGCCCCTCGCTCATGTTCGTGATATCCACGCCGTCGATCTCGATCCGGCCCGTCGTCGGTGAATCAAGTCCCCCAATCAAACCCAGCAGCGTGCTTTTTCCACTGCCGGACGGCCCTACAATCCCTACCATTTCGTTCTCGAAAATTTCCAGGTCCACACCGCGCACGGCATGAACAACCACTTTTCCTAACGGCAAATCCTTCGTTAAGCCGGTCGCGCGCAGCACCACGCGCCGCCCGTTTTCAGAGCCAGCCATAAGTCGCCTTCTTCCTGTTCTGCGCCATTTCCCCAATAATGTACCACGCTACGGAACCGAATCCCCACCGTTTTCCCTGCGGCGTGTTGACCGGCGCACGGTTCATTGTTATGCTTTTACCGTACAAAATCCCGCCAAAGAGGTGTTATGTCCTGATGCACAGCCGTATTGTAATCCTCGCACTCATAGTAACAGTGCTTCTACTGACCGTTCTCCCGGCCAACGCCTTTCCCGGCGATAAGCGCGATGAGCGCTGTGCCGACCTCATTGAAGCAGCCCTGACCGCCAATACCGAAATTCCCGATGATTGCCTCTCACACATCGGCATGAGCGCCATCGAGCTGCGCGCAGCGGAAGCCGCCATGCAGCACGAACCATTCCCCGATGTAACCCAGGTGCCTTACCAGCAAAACATCGTCTGGGAACGCTCCTACCGCAAACTGCTCAGCCCGGCCACCATCTACGACGCGCCCAACGGCAACCCGGTTCGGGAATGGGACAAGGGCTATAACTACGTCACCGTAATCGACGCCCGCGATGGCTGGGTCCAGATCAATTGGACCGAATGGGTTGAAGAGGAGCACATCACCTGGGCTGATGTATCCGAGTTCTCCGGCGTCCAGATTAACTCCCAACCCAAGCGCCCCTTCGCCTGGATGCTGGCTGAAGAACGTCCCAGCCGCTACCCCGGCGGCCCGCCCGACGAAACCGCCGACATCATTGACCGCTACACCCTGATGAACATCTACGGCATGGAATACGACATGAACGGATGGGAATGGTATCTGGTCGGCCCGAACCAGTGGGTTCAGCAGATTCGCGTCGCCAAAGTCCAGCCCAACGCCCGACCGCAAGAAGTCCAGCCCCATGATCGCTGGATCGCCGTCGATCTCTACGAACAAACCGCCGTCGCGTATGAAGGCGACCGGATGGTGTTCGCCACCCTGATATCGTCCGGCCTGCCCAATTGGGCCACCCATACCGGCTTATTCCAGATTTATGACCGTTATGAGGCCACCAAAATGAGCGGCGCGGAGGGCCAGGTCGATTTTTACTTCATCGAAGAAGTACCCTACGTGATGTATTTCGACGGCGATATCAGCCTGCATGGGACCTACTGGCACGACCGCTTTGGTTACCGCCAGAGTCACGGCTGCGTCAACCTCTCAATTATGGACGCCTGGTGGCTGTACAACTGGACGCAGGACGATGACCACCAAGACGCCTGGGTCTACGTCTACAGCAGCGGCGAGTACCGCTCCGACCTGCCCAACTGGGCGCGCCGTTAGTCTCGCTGCTCTACACACTTCTACGCAAAACAACATAGGGCGTCGCTTGACGCCCTTTTTTCTTTCTCACCAGAATGCATTATGATTGGGTGAGGTTTTTGCCCATCCTTAAGAGGTCGCGCTGTGGACCCTACTCGCCGCAGTATTATATTAGCCCTGCTTGCCGTGATCGCGCTGACGCTCCTGGCGTTAATCGCTGCCCTGATCATCCCATTTGATGTAGATCAACCGGTCCGCATCACCGGGATCACCGGCTCCGCGCTGCTAAAATCAGGCGATGGTGATCCCCACGAACTGCTGGAAGAAAGCACCTTCCACACCGGTCAAACCCTGATACTGGAACCGGATAATTCAGCCCGCCTCACGTTTGAACTAACCGGCGGGCACGCCAATCTGACCGGTCCGGCACGGTTGCATTTAACCGAATCACACCACCGTGCCACACTAATCGGCCACCTGCGTGACTCCAGCGGTGATTACACCCTCACCCTGGAACAATCACTCGGCACGGTACGCTATAATTTTGCCTACGCCGATCCCCC
>JAFGTJ010000224.1 GCA_016934195.1 Anaerolineae bacterium
CGTCCGGCGACCAGGGGCGGTGCGGCCCGCCGCTGCCAAAGATGTTCCAGCCGCCGTCGATGCGGTGCAGCATATCGCCGCTACCCGCCGCGACGATCTCGATCTGGCGGGCGTTGGCATTGTAATAGGCCACCATCTGCCCGTCCGGGGACCAATTCGCGCGCGGTTCCTCGCCTGTGTCCGCGTTGAACGTGATCTGCTGGTCGCCATCTGGCGCACTGTCCGGCGCGATGGCATACACGCCCGTGATCCCGTCCTGCTGCGCGGCGTACACGATCCGGCTGCCGTCCGGCGACCACCACCACCAGATCGGGTTGGTATAGGTGTGCGTGTCCAGTTCGGTTACGGTCCCGCTGGCGCTGTGAACGGTATAGAGTTTCCACCACTGCGCTATACTATTGCCTACGACAAAGCCTACATAGTGACTGTCCGGCGACCACCAGATCGTGTTGAATTCGGCCTCCGCCGGTTTCTCGAACAAAACCCGCTGGTTGGTCCCGTCCGCGTCGATGAGGACCAGCGCTTCATTTGTGCGGAACGCGATGTATTGACCGTCCGGCGACCAGTCCGCGAAATGCTCCAGGTTTTCTGAATCGGTCAACTGGCGCGGCTGCGAGTCTGGACCGCCCATCACGTACAGGTCCACCTGCTGATCGACATAACGGCGAAAGACCAGCGGCGTTTCCGGCGGCGCGCAGTCGCCGACCGTCACCGGCTCGATTTCGCCGCTTTCCTCGCCTGACTCGCGCTCGACGGTGACGAACAGCGACACGCCTACCAGCAGAATCAGCAGCAAAAACAGCAGTGGCAGCAGCCACCAGTGCCAACCCGGTCGATCTTTCAGTTTGCGTTTACGCTTGAGCTTCGGTTTGCGTTTGGGTTTATCGGGCCAATGTTCCGTCAAAATTAACAACCTCCAATGGCTATTTCACGCTACAATTGATTCACTGTAGGATAGCATAGAAAGGCGTATCACATGGCAAGCTGGAGTGAATTTGCAGCCGCTGCCCCGACTCTCGCCGCGTGGGGCGAACAGCGTTTCAACCGCGTGCGGGTGGCATACCTGGCGACGGTGTGCGAGGATGGCACGCCGCACGTCCAGCCGGTATCGCCCGTTGTGTGTGATCATCACCTGGTCCTGTTCCTCGATCCCGATTCCCCCAAAGCGCAAGACCTGTGCATGAACGGGCGCTACGCCATGCACTCGCTGATCGACAACCCGGCAGGTATCGGGGGGGAATTCCACATCACCGGGCAGGCGGTCGAGGTGGATGATACCGACATGCGCCGCCGCGCGGTCGAAGCGGCGTGTTATACTCCGCCCGCAGGCAGCGCGATGTTTGAATTGACCGTCGAAAGCGCGGTCGCCATCGACTACACCGACGGTGAGATCAGCCAGGATCGCTGGCAGGGCGAAGCGGCTTAGAATCCTGGCGGCAGACCGCAATTACCAGGACCGATGGTATTTCGACCGGACCTTGTGGTTGAGGTCCGGTCGGTTCAATCAGGCGTGTAAGAGTAAAACCGGCGTTGATCAAACCGTTGATCACAGTTGATAGTGTGCGGTGGTAAGCGCCAACCCGCCCCCGGATACCAGCCGCGTAATCTGAACGCCAGAAACCCTCGGTTGCGTAGCGGTCAATACGCCGGGCCAGAAAACAGCCCTGATGATCCGTTTCGACTGTTGTGCCGGGTGACTGGAAACAGGGGTGAGTCATCGCAAAAACAAATCGTCCCCCGGCGCATAATACGCGGTGTACCGCTGCATAAACTGCGACCAGATCAGGGATATCCATCACCGCCAGATTGCTAACAACCAGATCGAAGGCGTGGTCTGGCTGTGTGGCAAGGGTTTGAGCATCGTCGAGCACGTATTGCACCTGTTCGTTTTGTGTCTGCTCGCGGGCAACATCCAGTAGCTGTGTAGAGATATCTACGCCAGTTACAAGTGCCCCCCGCTCAGCCAGCATACGGGTAAGCGTACCTTCACCACAACCTAAATCACATACCTTCAAACCCTGCACCGGACCGGCTACATCCAACAAGGCATGTACCGCCATGCTCCACACCGACCCTGGATCGTTTAAGCTGGCGTGGACAAAGGCGGCATATTTTTCTGAGAAGGCATCATAGGCGGCGTCAGACTTCACGTTATCCCCCCGGATCGAGCGTTGGTTCGGGCGTATCGGTCGGCGGGAAACGAACCGGCGTGCGGGTCGGACGCGGCGTCCGCATGGGGCGCGGCGTCTCCGTGATCGTCGGGCTGAGCGTGATCGTGGGACTCGGCGTGATGGTGGGCGTTGGCGTCTGAGTCAGCGTCGATGTAGTGGTCGGCGTCAGGGTGGAAGTCGATGTATCCGTCGCGGTCGGCGTTGGCGTGATGCTGGGCGTATCGGTCGGTGTGGGAGTCAGGGTTGGGCGCGCGGCTTCGGTCTGCGTGGCGAATTCCGCGCGGCGCGTGCCTTCCAGGTTCAGCGACAGCGTGGCCGTTGGCGGACCATCGCTGGCCGGTTCCGTCCCGTTATCATCGTCCCCATCGAACACCCCACCAAACACCGCCGCCCCGATCCCGGCCACGATCAACAGCACC
>JAFGTJ010000225.1 GCA_016934195.1 Anaerolineae bacterium
GCCTGACTGGATAGCATACCGCTGACCCGTGCCTGCATCAAACATTCCAACAGCAACCACGTACCGGCCCGGCAACAAGTCCTCCGGCAGCAGCACCGTGTAGCGGTCATAGAGCACACCGGGCAACCAGTTTCCCGGTGGCAGCACGCCGCCCATCGGACGCGCTACGACCTGCGCAACCGGCTCCACATTGACCTGATCATAATGATACAGGTGGACAAATACAAACCCGTCGCCGCTTTCCGGCGCGGGTCCGGCCCAGGTTAGCCCAACCTCGATCTGATCCGCTGATGGGATAATCTCGTAGTCCAGCAAGCGCACCTGCCCCGCTGCGCCCAATGCAGCCACCGGAACCGGATCGCCCGCCTCGACCGGGATAAACGCGCCCTGATAAACCCAATGATAGTACGAGCGATAGGTCCCATTGGCGTCCACTTCGATCCGAATCCGCGTGGTGTGGCCGGTGATGCGCTCACCCGGCACAAGGGTCACAACGTCCAGCCAGTGACCGGGCAAGTCCGGTTGAATCCGGTGGGCGACTAATTTCCCGTTCGCGTAAACGTCCAGCGACACGCTGGCCCGCCCATGCAGGCGCGTGACCAGCAGCACATCCTGTCCCGGCGTCGTCTGAATCGTGAACGCTTCGCCGCCGGTCAGCACACGCCCGCCGTCAGCAGCACGGCACGCGGCGCGATCTTCCAGACCGCAAGCGTAAGTGTCAAGCGTATACACTTCGGTCACGAAACCGGGCGGCTGCTTATCCTGCCACCAATCGTAATCATGTGCGGCTTCGCTGTCCAGGTTCGCCACATCAACCTGATCGACCAGGACCAAACCTTCAATTTGCGCCAGATAATCAAGCGTCGTGGTTTGCGCGGCGGATTCTTCCTCCCGCGTAGTGGACCAGTCCGCCCGGTAGACGGCCTGGTAATCCGCCGCCGACGCGACGTTGTAATCGCCCAGGTCAACCGGAAATTCGGCCAGTACCTCGCCCAATATGCCCGCGTCACGGAGATAGGTCAACCCCTGCACGTCGGGGTAAATGGCGAAATAGTCGGGGCGATAGTCGCTGTGGGCCATGTGCTCGTAGATCGCGCCGGGTCCCTGCCGCCAGGATTCCGCCGGACCGGGCAGCGTGAGGCCCACCACGTCATACAACGGGTGATCGCTGAAATAGCCCATCAGCCCTACGTCATGCACACCGACGCGCGCCCCTTTCGGTATATTAGCCTTGACCCAGCGCGCCATCGGGACCTGCTGGTCGCGCACGATGCGGACATTTTCGGCATAGTTGCGCGCAAATGCAATGCCCGTGATCAGCGAGGAGATCAGGATCAGCGCGGGAAACAGCCACCGCAGCCCGCGCTCCCACCGCCATCCGGTGAATTTCTCACCCCACAGCCCCAATCCCCACGCCACCGCCGGGAAAAACAGGGCCATCACCGGCAGTTGGTAGCGTTTGAACTGCCAGAACGCGGTATCCAGCGTGGCAACCGACGCGGTAAGCGCCAGCATCCAGGCCAGCATCACCAGCGAGATCGTCACTTCGCGCCGCTTCCAGGCACGCACGATCCCGACGCCCAACGCGCCAAACGCCATCACAACCAGCAACCAGGGCGTATACTGACCAAAATCGGGATTATGCCCGGTCAGCAGTTGGAGCCACATGCGCCCGAAAAATTCCAGGCTGTCCAGCAAACGATCACTGACCGGCACACTGGTATTATACAGGTGAGATTTGGCCTGCATCCCCGACGACGATGCGCTGCCGGTCGCCAGGACGTTGATCCCCGGCTGGACCAGTCCCGCCAGCAGGGGAACCACCAGCCATCCCCCCCAGCGGAAGCGTCCGCGCCGATCCTGCGGCCAGGATACCCGCAGCGCCAGCGCCGCCATACTGATCCCGGCCAGGATCAGTCCTTCTGGGCGAATCAATGTCATAAAGAACGCCGCGCCGACCGCCCTGCACCGCCGGTTTTGCTGCAACATGTAGAGCGTCAGTAACGCGGCAAACAAGAACAGTGCTGTTTCCATACCGCTGAGCGCCGCCCAGATAAACGGTCCCGATACGGCAAACGCCGCCGCCATACTCAGCGCATAAACGGGATAATCCGCCGAACGATCCCATGATCGCCCGATCAGGTACACTAACCACACCGCGCCGAAAAAACACAACGTTCCCAGCGCCAACGCCCAATACGCCAGCGACCAGCCGGTGAATCCCAGCATATATCCCACTGCCAGCAGCGGGGGATATAACAAACTGGTCCCGCCGGACGTGGCCGGATCGCCGTCATAGTAAACGAATGGATCGCCTCCGGCAAACTGGCGCGCATATTGAAAATGGATGTAGGTGTCGTCCAGGGGCATCAGGAGCGGATCGGCGCTGATCGACAGGCTCACGGCCACGTATACGATCACCACTAAACCCACGATCATACAAAGGGCCAGCCATGCCACAAATTGCTGGCGACCGACCCTTCCATTCTGCACATGCTGTACAGCAGCGGGGATCATGTCAGGGATATACCTGCCAGCCCACATCGGCCTGAACCATTTGCTCGATCTGATCGGGGGGAATATCGACCAGCGTGGCCGACGCTTTGACGGCAACCGAGCCGTCCGGCAGCACCACCTCGCCACTGACCATCACCATCCGGCCCCGGTCCTTTTCCACGCGCCCGCGCACCGTGAATTCCTGGTGCAGCGGCACGGGCTGAAGGTAGCGCATCTCCATTTTGGCGGTGAACATAAACCGCTCTTTGACAATCGGGCGGGCTTCGCCTTCTGTGCCTTCGGCCAGGATCGCGCGGCCCATCGTTTCATCGAGAATGGTCGCCAGAATGCCACCGTGCGCCACGCCAGGATAGCTCTGGTACTGGTCGCCCAACGTCACGCGGGCCAAAACCCGGTGATGCCCGTCATTAAAAAACCGGATGCACAGGCCGCAGGGATTCTCGACCCCGCACACAAAACACCATTTCGAACTGGGCTGCTGATCGCGCCGTCCGTCAGGCTGACCAGACGGCGGATCGGGCTGCTGCGCGTCCGTCATGCCGAATACCCACTCGCAAACGTATCGATCATCAGGCGCACGTCATCGCCCAACGGGTAAAGCACCGGGCAGGTACAGCCCGCCGCCACGTATTCGCGCACTTTGGCGCGCACTTCATCCGGCGTGCCGGAAGCCGTGATCAACTGCACCACGTCATCCGGGACCAGTTCCATCGCCCGCTCGATCTGTTCTTCGGTAGCGGGCCAGGTGAGAACCTGGTGAATCTCGTCCAACACATCCTGGCTGACGCCGCTGGCCTTCATGATGTGCGGCTGCTGGCCGAGGTACTGCGTGACCAGCTTACGCGCGCCGTTAAGCGCCTTCTTACGGTCCTGGTCCACCGAACACA
Source organism: Anaerolineae bacterium (assembly GCA_016934195.1). Lineage (GTDB taxonomy): Bacteria > Chloroflexota > Anaerolineae > Aggregatilineales > Aggregatilineaceae > JAFGTJ01. The sequence goes on from JAFGTJ010000225.1 coordinate 3,405, forward strand.
CGACCAATTGGGGCCGGTCAATGTCGTCCAGAGTGCGGCCTGAGAGCTTCGCGCCCTTCTCCAACTGTTCGAGCGCCGTCACGTTATACGCGGGCGACACCAGATAATTGAGCAGCGCGCCGTCGGCGATCTCGCCGGTCAGCGCCAGCATCTTAGGGCCGGTCGCGCCGATGTAGATCGGGACGTTGCGCGGTTCGCGGCGGCCATGCACGATATCCAGTTCGATCCCGGTCACGTTGACAAACTCGCCATGAAACGTGACGTTTTTCATCGCCAGCAGATCGCGCACGACGGTTACATGCTCACGCATTGCCAGCAGCGGCTTACTACGCTCGATACCGACATTTTTCGCCAGCGGGTCCCACCACGCGCCGATCCCCAACAGAATCCGGTCCTGGGCCAGATCGTCCAACGTGAGGAACGTCGCCGCCGTCAGCGCCGCGTTGCGCGTCCAATTGTTGATCACGCCCGATCCCACCTTGATCCGCCGGGTGGTCGCGGCAAATGCGGCCATCGGAACCACTGCATCACGCACTAAGCGGCTTTCCGCCTGCCACACCGCCTCAAATCCCCGGTCCTCGGCATACTGCACGTACTCGATAGCGTCGGACAGCGGGTGCGCGTCCTGCAAATACAGAGCTAACCGGTCAACCATACTAACTTCTCCCTCAAACGTATATTTCCGGGCCAATACCCTCAATGATAGGTTCTGCCATGCGGTTTGCCAACTCGCAGTATACCGCCAGATCACCGGGCGTATCCAGGTCCAGCGCCGCGCGTTCTGACTGATGAATCACCAGATTGGCGTTGGCTTCCCTGGCAAGCCGCTGGTGTTCGGCAAAACTATCGACCCCAAACGAATAGGGGATCAGGCCCGATGGATGCACAAACAGCATATTGGTACCGTGCGCGTGCCGGTCAGGGACGATCACGACCGAGTTGGCACCCCGGCCCGCCATTACCACCTGTTGGATATCTTCAGCCGCCAGCAGCGGTATATCCGCCGGAACGATCAGCGCCGCATCTGCACCCCAGGCTCGGATCGCATGGGTTGCGCGAAACAGCGCGTTATTTAACTCAGGGGCACCGCTTTCCTGAACCGTTTGCGCGCCGAGGTCGCGCGCCATCGACAGCGCTTTCGTATCACGGCTGATCACCAGCACACCCTGTATCTGTGGCAGGGGCAGCAGCAGCCGGACGGTCCGAGTCATTAATCCCGCCGCCAGCATTTCCCGCTGCTCAGGCACCAGGACATCAGCCAGACGGCTTTTCGCGCGTTGAAACGGCTTAACAGGAACAATCGCCCATACGTTCATTTAGATTAATCTCCCTACCCAGTCCAACAACTCCTCGGCCAAACGAACTTTGTCTTCATCCGATGTCATCAATGTCGGTGTCGCCAGCACAACTGTTTCACCGCTCACCGGCTGCCCGCGATCCGCCACGTCAATCATAAGACCATCCAACAGACCCGCATAGTACCGGATAAGTCCATCCGGCGTGATATCCAGGCCCATCTCGCCCATAAGCTTGTCCGCCGGACCCTTCACGGCCCGACCGCCCACAAAGGGGCTGACGGCGACACACAGCCGATCCGCGATCCGGTCACGCACACCCGGCACCGCCAGGATCGGCGCAATCGACAGCACCGGGTTGGACGGGCTGAACACAATCACGTCGGCCTGGGTCAGCGCCGCGTCAACCGCCTGAGTCAAACGCGCCTGTTCTGCGCCCTGGAACCACACCCGTTTGACGGTCGGCTTCCAGCGATGCCGGACGAAATATTCCTGAAAACCGAGTGACCCGTGTTCAACCGTCTCGACTTTCGTAATCAGCGAATCATCAGTCACGGGCAGCAGGCGATGCTCGACGCCCAACGCCTGCATCAGTCGCGCGGTTACGTCCGTCAACGAAACGCCTTGCGCCAGCCACTGCGTCCGCCGAAGATGGGTTGCCAGATCGCGGTCGCCCAACCGAAACCAGACATCCTCGCCATAACGCGCCAGCATGTCGATCATTTGCCAGGTATCGCCCGTAATGCCCCATCCCGTTACAGGGTTGGCTATCCCGGCCAGCGTATACATCACAGTGTCCAGATCAGGGGAAATGTGCAGCCCGTATAACTCAAAATCATCGGCCACGTTGCCGATCAGGGTCAAACGGTCGGGCGGCAGCAGTTTCGACAGGCCATACACC
>JAFGTJ010000226.1 GCA_016934195.1 Anaerolineae bacterium
CGATTGGGGCGAGGGGCTGCGCTGCTACGCACACATCGTATCTTTCATCAAGCACAAGCGTAGGAGGCACCACATCATGTCCCAGAGCACATCCAAGAACGGGCACGAATTCAAGTTCAACACGCAAGCGCTGCACGCCGGGTACAGTCCCGATCCCACCACCGGGGCGCGCGCCGTCCCACTCTACCAGACGACGGCTTACCAGTTCCGTGATACCGACCACGCGGCGGCGCTGTTCGCCTTGCAGGAACCGGGCAACATCTACACCCGCATCATGAATCCCACCAACGACGTGTTTGAGCAGCGCATCGCCGCGCTGGAAGGCGGGATCGGCGCGCTGGTCACGTCATCGGGACAGGCGGCGGAAACGCTGGCAGTCCTGACGCTGTGCAACGCCGGAGACGAGATCATCACGTCCAGCGCGCTCTACGGCGGGACCTATACACTGTTTTCGCAGAGCCTCAAGCGGCTCGGCATCACGGCGCATTTTGTCCTGGAAAACGATCCGGCGGCTTACGAAGCGTTGATCAACGACAAAACCCGCCTGATCTACCTGGAAACCATCGGCAATCCCAAGCTGCAAATACCCGATTTCGAGGGAATCGCGGCGGTGGCCCACGCGCACGGTATCCCGGTGGTGTGCGACAACACCTTCGCCACGCCCTACCTGTGCAACCCGTTCAAGCACGGTGTAGACATCATCGTGCATTCCACGACCAAGTGGATCGGCGGGCACGGCCTGAGCATCGGCGGCGTGGTGATCGACAGCGGCCAGTTTGATTGGAAAGCCAGCGGACGGCATAACGGCATCGTGGAGCCGGAACCAGCCTATCATGATGCAGTGCTAGTCGATGTGCTCGGCGCGGCGGCCTTCATCGGGCGGGCGCGCGTGATCGGCTTGCGGGATTTCGGCGCGTGCCAATCGCCGTTTAACTCTTTCCTGAACATCATTGGCCTGGAAACCCTGCCGCTACGGATGCAACGCCACGCCGATAACGCGCTGGCCGTTGCCGACTACCTGAGCCAGCATCCCGCCGTCAGTTGGGTGAATTACCCCGGTCTGCCAGATCACGAAAGTTACGCCCGCGCCCGGAAATACCTGCCTAAAGGACCCGGATCGATAATCGGATTCGGCATCAAGGGCGGCGCAGCAGCGGGACGCGCGTTTATCGACAACCTGAAATTGTTTACGCACCTTGCCAACGTGGGAGACGCCCGTTCGCTGGCGATTCACCCGGCCACGACCACTCACCAGCAGCTCCGCGAAGAAGAACAGGCCGCGTCCGGCGTCACGGCGGATTACATCCGGCTGTCCATCGGCATCGAGGACATCGACGATATTCGCTGGGACCTTGATCAAGCGCTCACCGTCGCGCAGGGCCGAACTATCCACGCCGTCAACCAGGGCTAACCGGAGCGAGGGATCACCATGTTGTCATGTCACCAGCCCGTTTCGGTTTCGTCCCCGGTTTCAGTTCCGGCCCCGGCTGCGACTTCCTGGCAGCCGCGCCCAATGCGCACCACAACGCCAGGATCGGTCGGCATTGTGCAGCGGCAGATCGCGCACTTTGACGAGCCGCTCCACCTGCGCAGCGGCGGGCGTTTGCCCGCCTACACGCTGGCATATGAAACCTACGGGACGCTCAATACCGACCGCTCCAATACGATCCTGATCTGCCACGCGCTGTCAGGGGATGCACATGTGGCGGGCTACCATACCGGCGACCCCAACGAGAAACCGGGCTGGTGGGATGACGCAGTTGGACCGGGCAAAATGTTCGATACCGACCGCTTTTTTGTGATCTGCGCGAATGTGCTCGGTGGCTGCCAGGGCAGCACCGGGCCATCTTCCCCCGCCCCGGACGGTCAGCCTTACGCGCTGCGCTTCCCGTTGGTGACGATTGCCGACATGGTGGACGCGCAAGCGCGTTTGCTGGATCGCCTGGGAATCCGGCGGCTGTTCGCGGTTGCGGGCGGCAGCATGGGTGGAATGCAGGCGCTTCAGTGGGCGGTCGCGCACCCGGAACGGGTCAGCGCGACGTTGTTCCTGGCGAGCACGGCGCGCTCCACCCCGCAGCAGATCGCGTTCAACGAAACGGGCCGCCAGGCCATCTACGCCGATCCGAACTGGAACGGCGGCAATTACTACGGCGGTCCGGTTCCGGCGGCGGGATTGTCGGTGGCGCGCATGGTCGGCCATATCACCTACATGAGCGATACTTCAATGGAGCGCAAATTCGGGCGGCATCTGCAAGATCACCCGGCCCTGCCCTATACGCTCGAAGGACCGGAATTTGCGATTGAAAGCTATCTCGCCTACCAGGGGCGGAAGTTCGTGGAGCGCTTCGACGCCAACAGCTACCTGTATGTCACCAAAGCGATAGATTATTTCGATATCGGCGCGGACTACGGATCGCTGGAAGCCGCCGTTGCGCGGGCGGAGTGCCCGTTCCTGGTGGTCAGTTTTTCCAGCGATTGGCTTTACCCGGCGGATCAGGCGCGGGAACTGGTTCACGCGCTGGAATCCACCGGGCAGCAGGTCGAATACCGGCATGTTGACGCGCCGTTCGGCCATGATTCGTTCCTGGTTGAAGTGGACCGGATGACCGATATCGTCGGCGGCTACCTGGACCGATTACCCGCTTTCTAGCAGGCGGTTCAGCGCCGCGATCAGTTGATCCTCGGTCTGGAAGCCGACCAGCATGTCTACTACCTCACCCTGGGCATCCAGCAGTATGATGGTGGGAATGCCCGTGATCCGGTATTGCATGGCAAGCGGTTGGTTCGCAACGTCGTCGGTATTCAGCAGGTGAAAATCGACCCGATCCTGGTACAGTTCCTCAACTCGTCGCACGGACGAGCGCATCGCTGAGCAGGAACTTCACCACCAGGCGTAGAACTCGATGAAAAGCGGGTTGCCGCGATATACAATCTCATACGGCGGCGCTTCCAATACCGGGGTATCGACCATGGCGACAATGGCGGTCATGGTCGCCATCAGGCCAGTGACGGTTGGCTCTGCGGTGGGAAACGTGAGCACACTCACACCGGGCGTCGGTGTTTCGGTCGGAACCTCAACGGGATCAATTTCAATAGTCTCGCTGCTTTCCCCCGGCGGAACGGCTCCCATCGATTGCAGGGCTTCGCGCTGCTCGGCGGTACAGGCCAGGGTCGCCAGCAGCAATGACATCACGACCAACAGGATTTGTCGTCTCAAGCGCACACTCTCCTTATGGCTCAACCAACGATCCTCATTGTAACCA
>JAFGTJ010000227.1 GCA_016934195.1 Anaerolineae bacterium
ACCTCGTAGCGGAAATCGCCGTCATCGAACGGAATCGCGCCCTCATCCCCCAATGGAATCGGCTCCAGGACCGTCGGCCAGGGTTCGCCCAGCGGCCCGCGAATGTCGGCCCAGGCGTAAGTTTCCGCGACGTTGGCGTCGGCTTGCAGCGAATTGGGCCACTGGCCGGATTGTTGCAGCAGGAATTTAAGCACCGAACTGTTCACGAACACGTCCACGCCGTCGAGGTCCTCGAACGAGGTCGGCAGGTCCGCCGGATTGCGTGAGTTGCGAATGTCCCAGTTCGGGAAGAAGAACGGCAGCCGGTCCTCGCCGGAAATCAGGATCACCGGCGGCCTGCCGTCCAGCTCGTCGGCGTGTTCGTCGGCCCAATCCTCCAGCGCGTGGACGACGCGCATCAGCGCGGGATTCCCTTCGTCGTACTTGGCCGCATCGTCGGGCAAATTCTCCGTGCGGAACTGGCGCAGCGTGAATTCCACCCCGGTCATGATTGCCACGATCATCAGGCTCCCCGCGATCCCGATCAGGATGAAGCGCCCGATCATGGTGGTGTCGAGCAGGTCCCAGACCCACCCGTCGATCAGCACCGCCACCTGCACCGCGAATAACGGCACGATGGCGAAGCTCAGCCGGTAATGGTACGAAAAATCCCAGAACCACACCACCGCATACGGCAGCAGCAGCGCCCAGATCAACAGGATCGTTGCGCGCCGCTGCGGGGACACTTCGCGCCATGCCCGCCGACCGAGCCAGATCAGCAGCGCGCCGCCGATCCCTATTAACCCCAGGTGAATCACGCCCAGGCTGCGGGGCGCGCTCATATCGCCGCGCACCCAGTCCCACGTATCGCGCGGACGGGTGATCCAGTCGGGATCAAACGCGCTGAGCAGCGCCCCGGCCAGCATCAGGACCAACGCCACCCCCGGCAGTATTAGCTGGCCGCGCACCGTCCACGCGCGCCGAATCCACAGGCCCACACGCGGCAGGCGGAAGCGCCGGTCATACACCGATGGGGACGGCGCGGGCAGCAGCGCTTGACTGTAAACCATCCCCCGGTAAGCCAGCCCGCCCGCCACCATCCCCGCGATCAGCAGCGGCCAGCCCAATTCCTGGCCGGAACGCTGCGCGAAACCGTGCCAGTACGACGCCGGGAACGTCACCGCCGCGTGTCCTTCGATCAGGTTGCGGATATACCACATCCCGCCGATGGGCGCGCTCACCGCCCCGGTGATGGCCGCGATCCGCAGTTTGGACCACCAATCCGCCCACCGGAACCGTACCAGCGCCCCATAACCGCCGACCGCCAGCATCACACCGAGCGCCAGCGCGCCGCCGGTCGGTTTGGTCCATAACGCGCCCGCCAGCAGCAGGCCGCTGATCACGGCGGGCCGGACCCGTTCGGTAAACCACGCATCAATAAAAAACGCCGCCGCGCCGGTCGTGTACACCGTCAGCGTGAGTTCGAGATCGCCCGATCCGCCTTTTGCCATCCAATGCGGGTAAAAGGCCCACACCACCGCCGTCAGCAGGCCAACGCGCCGTGACCGAAATACGCGCCGTCCCAGGATGTAGGCCATCAGCACCAGCGTGGTATTGAACCAGGGAATCACAGCGCGGGCCGCGTGATCGTTGAGGCTGCCCCACGCCTGCTGCATGTAGGTATAGCTGAGCGGCACCAACTGCGGGTAATAGCCGATATCGCCGGAGATGCGCTCTTGCAGGGTAAAAATCTTGGCGTTATAGCCAAATACCCACAGCGGATCGTAGTCCAGGAACGGCCAGTACGCCGTCACTAACACGTTGAACGCCAGCACCATCACGATCCCCACGATCAGGATGATCTCGACCTGTGTCAGCGAATCGCGGCGGTCATTGTCCCAGCGCAGCGGGGCGATATCCGCGTCAGGATCGCGGCGGCGGACCCATACGATCCCGGCTCCAATCCCGGCCAGAATCGCGCTTCCGGCCAGCGTTTTGGTCAGCGTGATCGAGTCGAAGGTGCCCAACAGGAACATGATCGCGGTGAAACCGACCGGCCCCAACGCCATCCCCAGCCCGATCACGGTCATACGCTCGGACCACTCATCACGCGGCAGCAGGGCCAGCGCCCAGGGAAGGCCCACGCCCAGAAACATCCACGCCGCCAGCGGCGCGAGGTAAATCGTCGGTTCAAGCCAGTCAGCCATAAGGGGTTATTTCTTCCGCCGCCGCGCCACCAAACCCAGGATCGCGGCCCCCACACCCAAAATCGCCGCCATCATGCCCCACAGCCAGCGCAAATCCACCACCACCGGGCGCGGAGCCGGGGGCATCACCGGAGGAGGGGCCAACGGCGGGTCCACTTCGACCGGGTGCGCGTAACGGCCATTGCTGCGATATGCCATGCGAATGATCTCCTCAAAAATCGCGGACTCTGTTAACTATAACAGGTCTACGCCGAGCGTGCCGAAATCGTCAGGATACGGTAGAGTGGTCAGCCGCTTAAATGAGTTTGATATGCGGGGAAAATCGTGCCTTCCGCGAAATCATAACGAGACTGTAACGAAATACGAACAGGATTAAGAGCTATGTTCACCATTGGCAGCATCGAAATTCATCTGGTCAGCGACGGCGTGGTCTGGCAGGATCGCGGCGGCGTGTTTGGACTGGTCCCGCGCCCGCTGTGGGAACCCATTATCCAGCCGGACGAGTTGGACCGGCTCCCGATGGCGCTAACGTGCCTGCTGGTCCGTGCCGCCGGGAAAACCATCGTGGTCGATACCGGCTACGGGACCAAAATCACGCCCAAGCTGGCCGAATTATGGAATCTTCAGCGCCCGCACGGGACGCTGATCGACGGGTTGGCGCGGTTGGGGATCGCGCCGGGGGACGTGGACATCGTGATCGACACGCACCTGCACGCCGATCACTGCGCGGGGAATACGGTCGTGGACTCAGATGGCTCGG